>CAZKHZ010000008.1:0-28098 GCA_964552715.1 uncultured Chitinophagaceae bacterium
TAACAACCTTAGCAGCAATAACAACCTTCTCAATTTGTGCTTTCGCTACCAATCCCGGTGCAAAACACGCCTTCAAGGATGCCAACGCAGAAGTAGCTTTGGAAGTAGAGCGTAGCAAAGGCGAAGTTTCCCTTCACATTCTTGCACAAGACATGGCGCAGTACGACCACATCGTGATTGAAAGAAGCGGCAACGGTGGAGAATTTTTCAGCCAAGTAAAATATGTGCAAACAGAAGGTGCCGACATTGAAGATGGCAACTATGTTTTCCGTGCCGATAAATATCCTTTGCCAAACAATTCAGTTAGTTACTACCGTATCAAAACTATTGGCAAAGATGGTTCTACCAGAACTTTCCCTAGTATCGAATTAGTAAGCAATTAAAATATCCTAATCCCAAACCACGGACTCTAAAGCCTCATCCCAAGCCCTGAATCCTTAAACCACGACCTTAAACCACTAACCCCAATACCCCAAACATCCATAGTCAGAGGAGGGTTGCAGCAATGCAGCCCTTTTTTTGTTTTGGGAAATTGATTAAATGAAAAAGTCTGACCAAGGTTAGACCAAGTAAACTCACGAAACTGGATTCAGCGAAATGCTGAAAATCTTGTATTGATTCAAATCGCGCTCGTAGTAGAATTTATCTAAAGCCTCATACATGTTCAGCGCGCGGAAGTAGGAAGTGTAAAGTTTGTTTTCGCCCACCTTCATCCATTGAAGCGTCATGCTGCTTTCGTGGTGATAGTGTTCATCAATATACACTATCATTTTGCGCAGCGCGTCCACCTTGTCGGTTCCAGTTACAGAGTGAAACAGAAACGATTGCTCGTGCGCAGCATTGATGGTTACCAAATCCAATTTCACAGTTCCGTTTTTCGGATTGAAATTAAAAATGGAGTGCTCCTGCCGGATACCCAACTTGCCTACAATCTCTGTTTGCAGGCGTGCTACTTCAATATTTTCGTCAGTGTTTGTCATTAATTAAAATGATGAGGCTGTCTCAAAACGTAAACGTGTCATGGTGAGTTTACCGAACCATCGCAGCGTTTTGAGACAGCCACATTTAAAAGCTATTTTAAACTATCAGCAATACCATCAACAATACCAAATTCTACAGATTGCTTTGCATTCAACCAATAATCTCGATCGAAGTCTTTCATTACCTGCTCAAAAGTTTTGCCGCAGTTATCTGCAAGAATTTGCGCACTAAGCTCTTTTGTTTTTTGAATTTCTCTAGCAGTAATTTCAATATCGGTAGCTTGACCATACATGCCACCCAACGATGGCTGATGAATCATCACTCTGCCATTTGGATAAATCAGGCGCTTGCCTTTTTCGCCTGCACTTAGCAAAATAGAACCCATCGAAGCCGCCAAGCCCATGCAAATGGTATGCACTGGAGAAGAAATCAACTTCATGGTATCATAAATCACCATGCCGCTGGTAACCACCCCACCTGGAGAATTGATATAAAAGAAAATATCCTTGCCCGGGTCGGTAGCTTCTAAAAACAACAACCTGTTTACAATCTTTTCTGCGCTCTCGTCATGCACAGGACCCCACAAAAACACCCTGCGTTGCTCCAGAAATTTGTCGTCAAACTTCATCATACTGCCGGCAAGTTTTTTCATTGCTTCACCAGGAAAGTCTGGTTTTTCGGGTTCGTCTTCTAATCTAAAATTCATACTTTGATTTAATTATGGGTTCAAACCTACATCAATTTGCCAATTCGCAAAAAAGCATATCAAAGGCAGATGTGGATTTGAACTGTTTTGAAAACAATACTTATGTCGCGAAGGTTCTTCAGCGCGCACTTTTTTGATGACGGATGTGGCGATTTATTATTTCAGCTCGAAACGCTACAAAGAGATATTTCCAGGTTTTATGGCAGGCAGCGTGCTTTTAGGAACACGCTGGGAAGAAGGACATTTGTAATTATGGCATACGCGATATGGTTCTTGGTGCTCATATCTCTTATCTGCTATTTTGTTGGGAGTTTACTAAAAATACCTATTGTTAGGTATAACACTTAACTAAATAGCGCGCACATTTGCAGCGTTCATGGTTAAAAACATTTCATTTTTCACCTTTCTGATTGTGGTAGTAGTTCTGTTTGCTATAAATGCAAATAAATTAAACCAATCCTACTTCAGTAATTACTACGCTTACATTTTTGATTTTAACTATCCCCAAACAAGCCACACTGCCGATACAATCATCATTAAAGAAAATGTATACCTCAACCTTGAAGGGACTTCCAAACATATCGGCAACTACTACGCTTGGTGGAGCACTCCGCAATTAAACGTATCTACCGATACAGTAATAAAGCATTATCGTAACGGAGAATTTAGAAAATGGCGTCACAGCAGATTTGGGCAGTGGTATAACACAAAGCATTATTGGTTTTATTTTGTGATGCATAACGAAAGTAAAAGTAAAGAGCCATTAATACTCGGCTGCGAAACCAAAGGTGCAACCCTTACTCTGTTTCAAGTAACAGATAGCGATAACTGTGTATTGATTGACAGTTCCGATTCGCACACACCAATACACAAACGCCTTTTTTATGATCGTAATATTTCCTTTCCATTAGTACTTGAACCAAACTCTACAGTAAAGTATTTACTTAAAGTGCAAAAAACTACAAAATCAAATTTGATTTTGCCATTAACACTTCGACATGCAATAAATAGAATTGACTATATAGGTAATGATAGTTACTATCATTTTGCCATCCTTGGGTTCTTTAGTTTCATGATTATATTAAGTATGTCGCTATACTTTATTTTTTACGAGAGAATATACTTATACCAAAGTCTCTATATTACTACAATGCTGCTTTTTCTTTGTTACTACTTAAGCCTAGACGCTATGTTGATGCCCGAATGGATGTTTGTAGCACACAGTTATTTTGACCCTATTATTTATGCCACCATAGGCACTTATCTTTTTGCAGCAATATTTTTAGAGTTGATAGATGTAAAAAGCATTTCCCCAAAAAGCTATGTGATGTTGCAATTTACCATGCGAGCTAATCTTTTTATCATTCCCCTTTCATTTATATCCTCTATGTTGTATTTCTTTTTACCCAGTCATTTTTATCTCTCATTTAATGTATTAGCTCAAATTCCAATTTTGCTTTTTCTATTCGTATTTTTCATTGTATTTATAATCATTACAATAAAGTTATACAATCAAGTTCAACCTGCCATAAAAGTTTACATGGCTTGCATTACAGTGTGTTTGGTACTTTGGTTAGTGCAAATGACAAACTACATAGGATTCACTAACTATAATTTTATATTTCATAGCAATCTCTTTATTAGTGTTACTATAGAAATAGCCGTCTTTACTTTTATCACCCTCAATAAGTTTTCATCTGAAAGAAGGGAAAAAATCACTTTGCTACAATTACAATTAGATAATCAACATGCCCTTACATCTTCTGTTATTGAGGCGCAAGAAGGCGAGCGCAAACGCATAGCACAGGAACTGCATGATGGCTTAGGTGGCTTCTTGAGTGCGCTTCGTGTGATGGTGAATAAAAAGAAAAATTCATTTGCTGAAATGGGCAGCACTGCACCTGCCGAAGTGCTTACCGAGGTGCAACAAAAGTTAGATGCCGCTATCAATGATGTGCGCGAAATATCGCATAACCTTATGCCTTCAGATTTTGAATCGAAAGATTTTAGCGATATAATAAAAGAGCACATAACTTACTTAAACGAAAACGACAAAATTATTATTGAATACTATATTGATGAGAAGATAAATTTATTTCCAAAGCCCTTACTCATTAGTTTATATCGCATCTTGCTGGAGCTTATTCGCAATATTCAAAAGCACGCTGACGCCACCAAAGTAACCATTCAACTAATTGTTCACCCAGATGGAATTCAACTACAAGTGGAAGATAATGGTAATGGTATGGTTGAAACTAAAGGTAATGGTATCGGACTGCTAAGCATTCAATCACGCGTGCAATACCACAAAGGAAAACTTACTATAGATTCAGGAAAGTTAGGCACTACATTTATCATTGAAATACCAAACGACTATGCGCAGTTTTAAGATAATTTTAACCGATGACCATCCATTGTTGCTTGATGGGCTTACCACAATCATTAGCGAGCAGCAAGACCTTAATGTATGTGCCACGGCAAGCAACGGCAAGCAACTCATCCAACTCATTCCATTACACAATCCCAGCCTGATTGTGCTCGACATTAACCTGCCAGAAATTGACGGCATTGAAGCTGCAAAAATAATTAAGAACTCAAACCCAGAAATCAAGATTCTTTGCATTTCTACCTACTATAGTAAGCATCTTGTTGATACGCTCAGGGAAATTCCTGTGGAAGGCTTTATACCAAAGCAAAGCGATAGCAAAGTCGTTTTAAAATCCATCAATCAAATTCTTGAAGGCGAAAATGTATGGTTGAAAAGTAATACCGAAATTACTTATCAGAAAGAATCTCCGATAGAACTTGAGTTGCTTTCTCAACGAGAAAAGGAAGTGTTGCGCTTTATTAAAAAAGGAATGAGTACCAAAGATATTGCCACTGCGCTGTATCTGAGTACTTACACCATTGACACCCACCGCAAAAATATATGCAACAAACTAAACCTCACTAGTCCGGGTGCATTGTCGCGATACGCCAACGAGAAAGATTTTTAGTTAGCTAATTGTGCTGAAGACTTATGCTTTTGCCTTCATAGCCTTTTTATTCCTTTTGTATTCGCTAAAGGAAATCATCTTTTGCTTTTGTGCATCCCACAAATTCGCCTGAACGGTTTTTAAGCTCTGCCAAAAAGTAATGGTGTTGGTATGCTTTTCAAAAATTGGATTTTCGTTGTGGCATTTAGGCAAATTATAGTTGGGTATTGCCGGGCTAAGGTGATGAATATGGTGATAACCAATATTACCCGTAAGCCAGTGCAACACTCGCGGTAGCTTGTAATAGGTGCTTCCCTTCATAGCTGCAATCACATAGTTCCAGTTTTCTTTTCCGCTTTTATAAATGTCTTCGTATTGATGTTGGATATAGAAAAACCAAAGCGCGTAAGTGCCAAAGAATAGCAAGTTCACAAACTGCACCACCAAAAATCTTGTTGGTCCAAGCAAGTAAGCAAACAAAGCATACAAGGCGATGAAAAGAAGGTTACTGATAAGCACAGTGTTCTTTACCTTTTGAAAATACTCGGTCTTCAAAAATGCAAAGCGATTGTAAACCACCACATAAATGAAACCACCTATTGTAAAAAGATAAAGCGGATTGCGGTAAATGCGATACCAGATTCTTTTGCCCAATGAAAGTTTGGCATAATCTTCGGTTGAAAGACATTCAATATCACCAATATCACTAAACTCCAACTGCCCGTTGTGGGCATGATGAAAGCTGTGATTCTTCGCCCAGTATTTGTAAGGAATTAAAGTGCAGATGCTGCAAATAGTGCCGATGATGTCATTTGCTTTTCTGCTGCGTGTAAATGAACTGTGTCCGCAGTCGTGTTGAATGATGAAGATTCTACCCAAAATAAAGCCATTCAAAATAGCAAGCGCCAACGATAGCCAAACAGATTTATCGAATAAATAAAACTGCAAAGCCAAAAGCGCAACGTAAAAAGAAAAACTATTGGTGATTTGAATAACCGCTTGTTTGGTACTTGGTATTTGATATTTGCGAATGATGGCATTCCAATTCGCTAAATCTTTGAGCAGTTGCTCTTTATTGTATGAACTCACTAAAAAACTGTTTTAAAAGCACGGCAATAATAACACAAAGAAAATTCCCAATTGGCGTTGTAAGTATTTATTCACACTATCCACACTGTAATTAATTTCTTGCTACTATCTTCGCGCGGTTTTTGAACTTTCCTACGGGTGTTTCAAATTGCCGCATTTTTAAACTTTCAAATCAAGCAGATGCCGCGCGACAATTCCATCAAACACGTTTTAATTATCGGTTCCGGTCCAATTGTTATTGGTCAAGCGTGTGAATTCGATTATGCTGGCTCGCAAGCCGCCCGCAGTTTGCGCGAAGAAGGTATTGAAATATCGCTGCTGAATAGCAACCCTGCAACGATTATGACTGACCCACTTGTAGCAGACAATGTTTACCTCGAGCCGATTTCTATTGACAGCATCATCAAAATTCTCGAAGAGCAGAAACAACGCGGGCATGTAATTGATTCTGTGTTGCCCACCATGGGCGGGCAAACCGCTTTGAATCTTTACATGGAAGCAAATGAGTTGAAGATTTGGGAAAAATATGATGTGAAAGTTTTAGGTGCCGATTCAAAAGCCATTCAAAAAACCGAAGACCGCGAAGAATATCGCAAGTGGATGATTGAGTTGGGAATTGGAGTTTCTCCTGGTATCACCTGCAACTCTTTTTTAGAGGGAAAAGAAGCCGCGCAAAAGACGGGCTTTCCGTTAGTGATTCGCCCTTCATTTACTCTCGGTGGCTCGGGTGGTTCTCTTGTTCATACTAAAGAAGAATTTGATGAAAAATTGAAGCGCGGCTTAGAAGCATCGCCTATGCACGAGGTGTTGGTAGAAAAAGCAGTGTTGGGTTGGAAGGAATTTGAGTTGGAGGTAATGAAAGATGTTGCGGGCAACTTTGTGGTGATATGTACGGTTGAAAACTTCGACCCGATGGGTATTCACACAGGCGATTCGATAACCGTAGCTCCTGCCATGACGCTGAGCGACACAGTTTATCAGCGCATGAGAGAATATGCTAAAAGAATGATTTGTGATTTACCAGGTTTTGCTGGTGGTTGCAACATTCAGTTTTCTGTTGACCCAGTTACCGAAGCAATTATTTCTATTGAAATGAATCCCCGTGTGTCGCGCTCTTCGGCATTGGCAAGCAAAGCAACCGGTTACCCAATTGCAAAGATTGCTGCAAAGTTGGCGATTGGTTACACGCTTGATGAACTGAAAAATCAAATCACTAAAACTACTTCTGCCTTTTTTGAACCCGCTTTAGATTATGTGATTGTAAAAATTCCGCGTTGGAACTTTGACAAGTTTCAGGGATGTGATGATACACTCGGCTTGCAAATGAAAGCCGTGGGCGAGGTGATGGGCATTGGCAGAAGTTTTCAAGAAGCCTTGCAAAAAGCCTGTCAATCGTTGGAGAACAACCGCATTGGTTTAGGCAGCGATGGCAAGCAATGGGTAAGCCCCGATGATATGTTGCAGGGTATCAAACATGCTTCGTGGGACAGGCTTTTCCGCATTTACGATGCACTAAAACTGGGTGTGCCTCAAAAAACCATTCAGGATATTACACACATCGACCCTTGGTTTCTTAGTCAGATTATGGAGTTGGTGGAAGTGGAGCGCGCGTATCGCAAACGTGAACTAGCCAGCATCACAGCCGATGAAATGTTTGACTTAAAACAAAAGGGCTACTGCGATTTGCAATTGGCATACCTCACCAAAACTAGTGAAGACGAAGTTTATAACCACCGCACTAAGCAACTTGGTGTGCGCAGAATTTATAAGTTGGTAGATACCTGCGCAGCAGAGTTTGAGGCACTAACGCCCTACTACTATTCTTCCTTTGAAAAAACATCTTTAACCGCTACGGTTTTAGATACGAACGAGAGCAAGGTTTCAGAAAAGAAGAAAATTATTGTGCTTGGTTCGGGTCCCAACCGCATAGGGCAGGGGATTGAATTTGATTACTGCTGTGTGCATGGAGTTTTGGCTATCAAGGAATCTGGCTACGAAGCCATTATGATGAACTGCAATCCCGAAACAGTTTCTACCGACCCCGACATTGCCGATAAGCTTTACTTCGAGCCAGTGTTTTGGGAGCACCTGCGCGAGTTAATTGAACACGAAAAACCTGAGGGAGTAATTGTGCAATTGGGCGGACAAACCGCTTTAAAACTTTCAAAAAATCTGCACGATAACGGTATCAAAATCATTGGCTCATCTTACGATGCTATGGATATTGCCGAAGACCGCGAACGTTTTAGTGATATGTTGAAACAGTTGGATATTCCTTATCCAAATTATGGTGCGGCTAAAAATGCCGAAGAAGCTTTAGAAGTGGCACATCGCATTGGCTATCCAGTGTTAGTGCGCCCCAGTTATGTATTGGGCGGGCAACGCATGAGGATTGTAATTGACGATGAAGATTTGACTAAAAGTGTAGTAAGCATTTTGAAGTTTTTTCCTGATAACAATATATTGATTGACCATTTTCTCGACCGTGCCGAAGAGGCTGAGATAGATGCTATATATGATGGCGAGCAGGTGGAGATAATGGGTGTGATGGAACACGTGGAGCCAGCGGGCATTCACAGTGGCGACAGCAACGCCATGTTGCCGCCCTACAACTTGAGCGAAAAAGTACAACACGATATGCGCGACTACACCCGCAGAATTGCTAAAGCCTTAGATATTCGCGGCTTAATCAATATTCAGTTTGCAATAAAAAATGAGCAGGTGTATGTAATCGAAGCTAACCCGCGCGCCAGCCGCACTACTCCGTTTATCTGCAAAGCGTACGGTGTGCCTTATCTTAACTATGCTACCAAAATTATGTTGGGCACTCACAAGATTAAGGATTTCACTTACTTTAAGCGACTGATTGGTTACGCCATTAAAGAACCAGTTTTTAGTTTTGATAAGTTCCCCGGTGTAAGCCGCGAATTGGGTCCCGAAATGAAATCAACTGGAGAATCAATTCGCTTTATCAAAGACCTCTACGACCCGTGGTTTAGAGATTTGTATAAGAAGAAGAGTATGATGTTGAGTAGGTAAATTGTTTTTGTAACTTTGAGTAGTTATGATTCAACGATTCTATTTTGATACTTCGGTTATCGGTGGCGTTTTTGACAGCGAGTTTGAAGAACTTTCAACTGTGCTTTTCGAAAAAGTTAAATTGGCCAAAATCAAAATGCTTTATTCTTTTATAACTGAAGATGAATTGATTGATGCACCGAAAAAAGTTCGTGCATTTTTTAACTCTCTATCCGATAGGAACAAAGAACTAATAGAACTTTCAGAAGAGGCGATTCAGCTTGCCGAAACTTATTTAAAGGAAGGTGTAGTTGGAAAATCGAGCAGAAATGATTGTTTACATATTGCCTTACCAACTATAAGCAAGGCAGATTTATTAGTGAGTTGGAATTTCAAGCACATCGTAAATATTTACAGAATCAGAGGATATAACTCTGTGAACATGCGAATGGGATATCCGGTTATAGAGATTCGTTCACCTAAAGAAATAATTGAGCTATGAAAACAAAGCATATAAAAACAGAGAAAGATTTTGACACCGTTAAAACTTTCAGAGCTATCAAAGAAAAAATTGCTAAAGAAACCGAAGGCATGAATTTTAAGCAGTTGAAAGCATATTTAAGTAAGCGTAAATTGGCTGCTGCCAAATAATCGGTGATGCAATCTGCCTTATCAAAGACCTTTACGCCCCGTGATTAGATATTTGTATAAGGAGAAGAGTATGATGTTGTCGAGATAAAGAATGAATATGAAATACGATGTAAGCAAATCTATATTTATTACAAATCACGCAAAAGAACAGTGTAAAGAAAGAGGTGTGGCTGCTGAAGAAGTAATTAAAACTATTCAGGAACAAGCATGGATAGCAGCAAAGAAAAACCGCTTAGAATGCAAAGCATCATATCCATATACTGATTTCTGGAATGGTCAATTTTATACCAACAAGGAAGTAAGACCTAAATTTGTGGAAGAGGAAAAAGAAATTGTAGTTGTTACTGTTTACGTTTATTATAATTAATACCAATGAAAATAACATACGATCCAAAAGTAGATGCGCTCTACATTAAATTTCTTGAAGGAAAATTTGAATGCCGTAACGTTCATCTTACAGATGATGTTACCCTAAATTTAGGTCCCAACAATGAACTTGTTGGCATTGAGGTGCTGGATGCAAAAGAAGCGTTGGGCAAAGGGCAACTTCCGCAAATTGTCATGGAAAACATACCCAAAGATTGGGTTTTAGCTGCATAGCATCCGCTTTATCAAAGACCTTTACGCCCCGTGGTTAGATATTTGTATAAGAAGAATAGTATGATGTTGAGTAGGTAATATCAAAAGGAACATTTCAGGATTTTAAAACCTCGTCAATTTTATCTTTATAAGCCAACTCTAAACGCGTTAGTATCTGGGTTTGGCGAGTTTAGTTTTGAAACCATTTGTTTCTAAATCTATTCTATTGAAGACGAATGTGACCCTAGGAGTTAAAAACATTTTAAACCAAAAGTATCTTCTCTTTGTAACATACTTTCTCTTAATATCGAAAGCTATTATGGAAGACCTAAAGCCTTTCCACGAATAAATATTACCATTTTAAGATACAAGAAGGTAATCTACGAATATGGATAGCTATTTTAAGTGTCACGGAGCCTTTCCAAAAATATGAAAAGGATCCAAAATTTATCTGGTTGTACATCGGAAACAGGAAAGGGTATTAATGATAGTATTGACGCCTAACATTCTCCACTCCGAAGCCTAATAATAATTGAGTGCTTCCTCAGGATTTAATTTCGATGCTTTAGTTGCTAGAAACAAACCCGCATCAAAGCAAACTGCAAATGTGCCTATCACTCATCCCACAGCAATAACTATGATTCAAAAAAATCGGCTTGTAAATCGCAACCAAATTTTGTACGCTACCACCCAATTTCTTCTTTCTTCGCAACACTTTTATGGCTTCGCATTCCAACGCCTTTGCATCATTAAGGATAAACGATTTTAGAATTTACCTCTCATCGCGCGTGCTTACCACGGTAGGGATTTTGATGCAGCAAACCGTTACCGGCTGGCAGGTGTACGAGCTAACCAACGATAAACTAGCCCTTGGTTTAATAGGCTTGAGTGAAGCAATTCCTTTTATTATTTCAACCTTTTATTCGGGCTATGCAAGCGATAGATTCAACCGCAAAAAGCTATTGGTGCTGTTTACTTCAATGCTTGCTGCGGGGATGTTTCTGCTTGCGTTTCTCAGCAGTGGAGATGCGCCCCTGCTTGCCAAATATGGCGCCCTGCCTATCTATTTTGTTCTTGGGCTAAATGGTGTGGCGCGTTCGTTTCTGGCACCAATGGCTTTGGCAATTCAAGCCCGTATGGTGCCGCGCGACCTGTATGCAAACGCTGCCACTTGGAGCGGCAATGTGTTTTATCTGGGCGCAATCATTGGTCCTTTAATTGGCGGCTGGCTGCTGGAGTGGAACACCCCAACTATTGTGTATGCTTTTGTAGCGGTGTTGGTTTCAATATCTGCAATTCTTTCTATGCGCATCCCCGACCAGCCTGTGGAGCCTGCCATTAAAAAAGAAACCTTCTTTGAATCGTTCAAAGGTGGCATCAAGTTTGTGTTCAGCACACAGGCAATTGTTTCTGCCATTTCACTCGATTTATTTGCTGTATTGTTTGGTGGCGTGGGCGCATTGCTACCTGCGTTTTGTAAAGATATTTTAAAGGTGGGTCCCACAGCCCTCGGCTTGCTCAAAACTGCACAGTTTATTGGCTCGGGTGTGATGGGTCTTATCATGGCATACTATCCGCCTACTACAAACGCAGGACGAAATCTATTGGGCAGCATTGCGCTTTTTGGTGTGTGCATCATTTGTTTTGCTTTAAGCGAAAACTACGCGCTGTCTTTTCTTTTCCTTTTTATGAGTGGTGTGTTTGATAATGTAAGTGTGATTATTCGTTCCACAATTCTGCAAATGTTTACCCCCGACAATATGCGCGGAAGAGTAGGCGCGGTGAACAGCATCTTTATTAAATCAAGCAACGAAATTGGGGACTTTGAAGGTGGCGTTGCTGCAAGGTATTTAGGCTTAGTGCCGGCAGTTATTTTTGGTGGAACAATGACTTTGTTAGTTGTGGGTGGCACTTATCTTTTAGCCCCTGCGCTGCGCAGATTGAAACTGTAAAAATTTAGGGCTTCAAAAGTTCTGTGAGTGCGAAGGATGGAGTTTTTTATATTCACCATCCAAATTCAAAAATAGATGAAGCATTTTTCTCTTTTCTCTCTTTTACTTTTCGCAACAACAATCTTGTTTGCACAGTCAAAATTTCTAAAACACAAAGTAAGGCAAGGCGAAACAATAGGTTCGATTGCTGCAAAATACGAAGCCGACAAAAATTATATTTTAATGTTGAATGATTTTCCGCCAAGCGTAAAACTGAACGCTGGTGATGTAGTGTTGATTCGCGAATTGAAGCTAGGCGAAGAACAGGTGAAAGAAACAAGAGATTTTGTAGAAACATCTTCTTCTACTTACACGCCACCCGCACCAAAATCCGAGCCAGTAAAATCTGAAAAGGTTTCAGAAAATGTAAAGTATGAAAGAATAGTGGATATCAAACCTGAAGTAAAAAAAGCAGAGAGAAATGTTGCTCTTTCTTCCGCACCAACTAGTGACCCGAAAGCTGGAGTAAGTGCACAAGCCGGTGATGTGGTGAATTTTAATGGCACTACTTATTCTGTAGCTGATGATGGATATCATATTGTTGAAAAGGGACAAACACTTTATCGCCTGAGTGTTATTTATAAAACTTCGGTTGATAAAATCAAATCGCTAAACGGCTTGACTTCAAATGATGTTCCTGTAGGAACCAAGTTGAAAGTAAAATAAAAGGACAAACACCTATTTGTATAAAAACAAAAGCCATTGCAAAACTGCAATGGCTTTTGTTTTTATACCCTATTCTGAAACCTTATCACCTCGCAGTATTCTGAATCGCTTGCGTGCTTCAATTACTAATAACGAGCTGTCAAAATCAGTGATAATAGATTGATACAGTTCTTTGGCTTTCTCTTTATTGCCCAAATGCTGCTCGTTTATTTCAGCCAAAAGGAAAGTAGCATCATCGCCCTTTAAATCTGTTTTGTAATTCTTAATCACTTCGTCCAAAAGCGGTACTGCCTTATCAAACAATCTTTTTTTAGTATAAATTTTTGCTTGTGTATATAAGATGTCATCGTACAAATCATGCCCAGGAAAAAGCAGTTTGATAGAATCTAACAAAGACACTGCCCCAATGTCAAGGTTCTGATACATCTGCAACTCAGCCCTTGCAAACATCTGCAATGGGGTTACGTCCGAATCCATGCCAGAGTTGTCAATAATAAATACACTCAGCTCAATAGCATCATTGCTAATCAACTCGCTGGTGCTTGATTTCAAAACTTCTAATTGTGTTTTTGCCCACTCCACATCACCTTTAAAATAGCTAAGTTTTGCATTGCGAAAACGCGCCTCCTCGCCTAATGGCGAATCCTTTTCTTCCTTATCTACTTGCCCGTATAGCAGCGAACTTTCCCACACATCACCATCAATTAAAAGGAAATCTCCGAGCGATAATTTTGTTTGATTTTTCAACTCACTACTGATGCCATTCATCTTTAAAATCTCTTTGCAAATAGAAATTGCGGCAGGAATATCTTGCAGATAAAAGCCATTTAATTCTGCTAATTCCTTCATGCTTTGGGCGGTTTGATTGCCTCTGCCTATCTCATTTATAAAAGATTCGTAATCACCTTTCAATGCAATTAAATCTTCGCGTGCATAGTTAACTTTTGAAGCTATCTTTTCTTTGCGACAGTTCAACAGTTCCGTGCGTGCCATCAAATACAAAGGAGATTCCTTTCCTTTTGCAACCACATATTCATAGCCATTAATGGCAACATCAAACATATCTTCTGCCGAAGCCATACGTGCTAAATTCAACACGCGAAAACCGTTTTCACTTTTGCGCCTGTCAATGGCTTTGGTTTGCTGCATCGCACCATCAAAATCCTTGTTTTGTATGTAAATCCAAATCAATAAATCACTCAAATATTCATCCCCTGAATTGCGTTGCAACTTTGCATAAAGTTGAACCTCTACTGCACCAAGCAATTTTTCAGAAGTTGAACGCATCAACTGGTTTTTTACATTTTGAGATTGCGCAGGTTGCAGCTCGTAGAAGTTGATGTATTCCTTTGCGGCATTGTCATAATCGCCTTTCATCGCATAAGCGTTTGCCAATAAGAACCCAAAAGGCACACTATTATTAAACAACTTTCCACCTTTCTCATACACTTGTATAGCAAAATCAAACTCTTTGTAAGTTTCAAAAGCAGCACCCAATTCTTTAATGAATACCTCATTTTGCGGAAGGCTTTTTATCAGTTTATCAAACTGCTCTTTCCCTTTTGCCGCTTGCCCCGATAGATTCAAAGCATAGCCTAAATCAACAGCATATTGCGCATTTGTTGGAAATTTTTTTTGCTGCTTGCGCACTGCTTTTTCCAATGCTTCATACTGCTTAAGATTTACATAGCATTTAAAAAGTGGCGTGTAAAACTTAGGCGCGTAGTCGTTTTTCTCCCACAGCGATTGATACAGTTCTACTGCCTTTTCATACTCGCCCTCCTGAAAATAACTATTAGCTAAAGCTTCGTCTCTACCTGCTTGAGCAAAAGAAAAAGTAACAGAAAAAAGCAAAATAAAAATGGGAATCAGCTTGTTCATTCAAAAGCGAAAATAAGTTTTCAAAAATGGCAAAGTTGTAAATCCTGCAAAAGCACCAATGCTATTGGCAAGCATGTCATAAATATCAAAATATCTATCTGTGGTAAACAAACCTTGCGCCACCTCAATCAACCCTCCAAAAATTGCACATAAAACAAACATGAATAAACCCGAAACGGTTTGCAGCATTTTAAAATGAGATTGTTTTTTCCACCCAACAAAAGTGAACACAAACAGCAACAAGTAAAAAATTGCATGGATGAATTTATCGAACTGAAAAATGCCGACTTCGGGCAAATCTTTTCCCGGCAAAAAAGACAATACTAAAATCAAAGCGAACCAAAAGATGGAAAGAAAATTATAGCGCAAAAACATTGGTGCGAAGATGAGGTAATCAGTTCTTATTTTTGGCGAATGGACATCGAAACTTTTCGCGAATATTGTTTATCAAAAAAAGGAGTTACCGAGGGCTTTCCTTTTGATAGTGATACACTTGTTTTTAAAGTGATGCACAAACTGTTTGCATTAACTTCTTTATCTGCGCAGCCATTTACCGTAAACTTAAAAATGGATGTGGAATTAGTAGAACAATACAGGGAAAAATATGCCGATGTGCAACCCGGATGGCACATGAACAAAAAACATTGGAATACCGTTTGCTTTGATTCGGGCGCAATTGGCAACCGCGATTTGTTTTGGATGGTTGACCATTCTTACAATCAAGTGGTGAAAGGTTTACCAAAGAAGGTTAAGGCAGAATTGAATGAGTTGTAAGCAGCGGTTTATACCGTATATTCACGCACCATATAAAACGCAATTTTATGTTTGATGTATTACTGTTAGTTTTTTTCGGATTCCGAATACACAGGTTAGCTACCGAAAAAGGTCTTAGCCCACGCAAATGGATAATGAATTTTGTGTTGAGTTATTTTATGATAAGCTTGATGTTTGCTTTTTCACTAATCATTTTTTTTGGTACAGAAATTTTTACTGACCGTGAAAAACTGAATCAATTGACACCCTATCTCTCCATTTCTATTATTGCATTAATTGGTTTGTTCTTGATTTTTCAATACAAACTTAAAGGTTATCCCGATGCAGAATATTATGACGAAGAACCACCATCAAAGCCATCTTCCAACAACCCACCAAAAAAAGATTTATCCTATTTCAGATAAATCATTTTGTACAACTTCATCATTATTGGTCAGGGCATTGCAGGCACTATGCTTGCATGGCATTTAATTAAAGCTGGGCAAAAAGTTTTAGTAGTTGATCGTGCAAGTGGAAATAATGCATCCTCAATTGCTTCAGGTGTTATCAATCCCATTACTGGCAAACGCTTTGTAAAATCATGGAAAATGGATGAAATACTCCCTTTTGCTGTCGAAACCTATCAAACCATTCAAACTGAATTTCAAGTTCCTTTATTTCAGCACTTACCCATTTTCCATATTTTAAATTCAAACGAAGAGTTGAATGATTGGAGTGCAAAAACTAATGCCGATGGTTACGAAAAATATTTGTCTTCAAACCGTATCCAAAAATTAGATGAAACAAAGGTTATCAATCCTTTGGGCAGTTTTGCCGTAAATGAAAGTTGCAAAATTGAAAGTTCAATTCTGTTAGAAAATGCGAGACAGTGGCTCACAGAAAAGGTATCTTTTCTGGCAGAAAATTTCGATGAAACGCAGTTGCAATACCATGCAAACTTTATACAGTACTACGATTTAAAATCAGAGAGAATTATCTTCGCCAATGGCTATCAAGCAATTCACACTCCATTGTTAAATGGAATAAAATTTGTGCCTGTAAAAGGAGAGGGTTTGTTGATTGAAATGCAGGACTTTTACACAGAGAATATCATTCATGGAGATGTGATGATTTCTCCAACTAACGAAGAAAATACTTACTATGTGGGTAGTACTTACGAATGGAGTTTTGAAAATGCCCAACCTACAGAAGCTAAATTTAAAGAACTAACTGAACGAACAAAAAAGACAATAGCATGCAATTTCAAAGTTATAAAGCACGTGAGTGGAATTCGCCCCGCAAGTAAAGATCGCAGACCAATAATTGGCATGTTGCCGCATCAACCCAACGTTGGAATTTTTAATGGATTAGGCACTAAAGGTTTTTCATTAGCTCCATTTTTTGCCCATCATTTTTGTAATCATTTGATGAATAACGAACCTTTATTTTCTGATGTGGATGTGAAGCGTTTCTTTTGACACTTATGAGCGACCAATCAATCCAAAAAACTTTCGACTACAACAAACTTGATGTCTTGTTTGAAGACAATCATTTATTGCTTGTAAACAAACCTTGTGGCATAATGGTGCAGCCCGACAAAGCTGGAAACCGAAGCATGGAAGATGTTGCCAAGGATTATATCACGTATAAATACAACAAGCCAGGCAATGCGTTTATCGGAATTCCGCATAGGTTAGACCGCCCTGTGAGTGGTGTTTTGATGCTTTGCAAAACATCAAAAGCATTAGTTCGTTTTAATGAAATGCTGCGCAACCGCGAGGTGCAAAAAACTTACTGGGCAGTAGTGGAAAACAAACCTGCAATTGAAGAAGATACGCTTATTCATTGGCTACGTAAAAGCGAAAGCAGCAATATGTCGAAAGCCTTTTTAAGTGAAGTTAAAGGCAGTTCGCGCTGTGAACTTGCTTACAAATATTTGCGCAGCAGTCAATATTATCACTTACTCGAAGTAAATCCAAAAACAGGACGGCATCATCAAATTCGAGTGCAACTTTCATTCATGGGTTGCCCTATAAAAGGAGATGATAAATACGGTGCAAAACGCGGTAATCGCGATTTGTCAATCCACCTTCATGCGCGTCAACTAGAATTCATTCATCCAGTTACTAAAGTGCCTATGACTGTTATCGCCAATCCTAATTTAGAAGATAAGGTTTGGGCAGCGCTAACTGATTTAAAATAGACTTATTTTCTGCGGAGAGATTCTCTAAACTAAAACTTGAAACTCAACTGAAGATTAAATGAGCGTGGCTGATTTGGGCGTGCCGGACGAAGTTGATAAAAGCGATTCATTACGTTTTTAGCAATGAAATTTACTGAGATGTTTTTGTTTATATCGAACCCCATGCGCATATCCCAAATAAAATCTCCTTTAAATAAATTCTTCTGGCGATAGTTGCCTAAATCAGGAATTGCAAATTCAAAAATTGCATCAACATTATCCATGTAGCTATAATATTGTAACGAAGTTCCAATGCGATAGTGGTTAAAAATTAACGCATCAATATCCGCCTTAAATACGTGGCGATTGCGATATTTCAACATTATCATTCGATTCACAGAGTCGGGGCGAAAAAAAGTTCCAAAAGCCCTGTCCAAAGTAAATGCAATATCTTTTTTTGCTCCGGGTTCATCCAAACTTAGTGGATACAAATAGGTATAGCCAATTTGAGCTGTAATATCCACCGGTCCTATTTTTCCTTCGCCAACCAACGAAAGTTCCCAACCAAAAATACGTGCACGAGTTACATTGTTTGACTGAAACACCGCTTTTAGTCCAAATGTGCCATCAGGTTTTTGTTCACTAATAATGTCGGTGTTTTGAAATTCAATCATCTGCGAAAATTCATTCCAAAAAACCACAGCATCAAAGTATCCACGCCAATTAGATATGCTGAAGCTGCGCTTGTAGCCTAACTCGAAAGTATATCCGTTCTCAGGCAAAATATTTCTATTTTCTGTTACACGAAGGTTACCTAAATCATAATTTACAAAACGCTCTGCCATGCTTGGAAAGCGATAGGCGGTAGCAAAAGATGCGCGGATGTAATTGTATTTTTTGATTTGATAATTTAACCCTAATCTAAAAACGGGCAGCGTCATGTTAGTAGTGTCACCATTAGTTTTTACGTTCTGAAACTTCAATAATGCAAAACCAAACTGGTCGTTCAATCTAAAATATTCCCCCCTGATGCCTGCATTAATTGTTAGGTTTTTCAGCGTTACATCTGCTGCAATGTACATGCCACCATAATCTCCAGAGTTAGTTCCCAATGTGCCATCCACATTACTAAAGTGCATATTGTTTACACCCACAATAATTTTTGCTATAGAACCAAAATCATGCCTAAATTGATAATCCACCAAGCCGAATTCTGCTTTGGGACCAGTTGTTGAACCTACACTATTAAAATAAAACCAACGGGTAAGTAAACGATGCTGATTTCTCTTTTTATCAATAAAATTTATACTAGGGTCAATAAAAGCATAAAAGAATCTTTCATCAATACTTACACCGTCTGCAGAAACAAATGGTTTGTCAATACTTTGCCACCAAAACTGAAAGCCACTTTTGCGATACATCACAGTTCCATTCAAAGCAATACTCAATCTTCCTGCCAATTTTTTTGGCGTGTACTTTATTTTTGAAGTAAAGCGAACACGATTGTCATATTCTTCATTCAAATACGATTGCTGATTATGCAGATTGCCACTAATTACAAAATCTATTTCCTTGAATTTTCGCATGTGTAAAAATGATACACCTGTTGAGTGTGGCTTATCAAAATACGATTTGCTTTTATCTGTATTCCACCATGCGCTTGAAGGTCTATTCTGCCAATCCTTTTTCAAAACTCTGTTTGAAACATCTATCCATTCATTATAAAGTTGAATGCGCGTCACGGGCGTATCAGTTGGGTAAGCGGTGCGTAAATGAATAACGCCATTCAAAGCTCCTGCTCCATATTGTACTGTAGAGGATCCTTTAATAATTTCCATCTGACTCATATTTTCCATAGGCGCCAATTCCCAACGAATTTCACCTCGGTCAGGTGTCAGCAACGGCAACTCATCTACTACTAAAATTACGCGACTGCCACTACCATAAGCATAACCACTGCCTCCTCGAATAGAAATTGTTCCATCCATCACAGTAATGCCAGGAGTTCTACTAACCGCCTGTAAAGCATTAGTTATGTTGTTGGTTTCAATAAAGCGAGGTTTCAACACCTCCATCGAAACAGATTCTTTCTGAATTTTTTTGCCAAAGCGACTGGTTGAAACTACCACAGTGCTCAATTCTTTATCTGTAGAAGACATACTTTTATTGAACGCTTTTTGCTTACCTTCTTCCACATTCACTTTTACGGTATCTGTTTCGTAACCAATGTATGAAAAAATTACAGCGTTTTCACCTACAGAAACTGGCAATTCGTAAGCCCCACTGGCGTTGGTGGAAGTAGCATTTGCAGGAGAGATGAACACCGAAACGCCTACCAAAGGTTCGCGCGATTGACCATCTCGTACAATGCCCTTTACAGTAGTGTTTTGTGAAAAGGTAAGTAGAGTAGTGGCTGTAAAAAACAAGCCTAGAATATATTTACGTTGCATCCGAGTCATACTTTCGTATCGCACAAACGTATTTTAATTGCTGATTTGAAGCAAACAGAATGCGATTTCTTTTTCCCCACACACTATTATTCGCTTGTAAAATGTATTTTTCGCCAATGGAACTGAATGTTTTTGTAAAGCGGTTTGCAGAATGTCTTATGAATGATGATTCAAAAGTTGTAACAGTACAAACTGAATTTAAAAAATTGGAAGAGTGGGGTTCTATGATGGCTTTGATTGTGATTGCCATGGTGGATAGCGAGTACAACAAAACACTTACAGCAGAAGATATTCATGCTGCTAAAACTGTTGAAGAACTTTTTAAAATTGTTGAAGGGAAATAAATGGCACTTTTTTCAATAGAAAATGTATCCATAGAAGGAATAGCTGCAAGTGTGCCAAAGCAAACAGCAGACAATCTCTCACTTGATTTGCTGACAGAAAAAGAGCGTGAACTTTTTGTAAAAACTGTTGGCATTCGCTATCGCAGAATTGCACCAAAAGGTATCACTGCAGCTGATTTATGTTTTGAGGCTGCGCAAAAAATTTTGCAGGAAACAAACACCCTTCCTTCAGAAATTTCGGGTTTGATTTTTGTTACACAAACGCCCGATTATATAATTCCAAATACTGCTTCTATTCTTCAATCCAAATTAGAACTGCCAAAATCTTGTGTCGCTTTTGATGTAAACTTGGGTTGCTCAGGTTATGTATATGGCTTATCGCTTGCAGCAGGTTTTGCTTCACGAATAGAAGGTGGCAAAATTTTATTGTTGGTTGGCGATGTTTCTACCAAAGTAATTTCGCAACGCGATAAAAGTGTAGTGCCTTTGTTTTCTGATGCAGGCTCAGCAACTATCATTTCATACAAAAAAGGCAGCCACTTTTATTTTAATCTTCAAACTGATGGTGCCGAGTATGATGATATTATAATTCGCGATGGAGGAGTAAGAAATGGAACAAATGCACAATCCTTTATTGAAGAAGAAAGAGAGCCGGGAATTTTCAGAAATAACTTGCAAATGAGGTTAGACGGCATTCGTGTTTTTAATTTTGCCTTGCGCGAAGTAGTGCCAAATATTCAGGCACTTTACAAAAAATATAATTTCAATTTAGTTGAAACAGATTTCATTTTCTTTCACCAGGCAAATAAGCTAATGTTAGAAAGTGTGCGTAAAAAATTAAATGTAGAAGCCGAGAAAGTTCCTTACTCATTATATGATTTTGGCAATACAAGCTCAGCTACTATACCGCTCACTATGGTTGCAAACACAAGAAAAGAATTGAGTGAAAACAAAAATCATTTATTGCTTTGTGGCTTTGGTGTTGGCTTGTCGTGGGGTAGTGTTTTTCTTAAAACCCAAAATATTTGTATTCCAGAATTGATAGAAATTGAATGATAGAAATTGACTACTCAATTGTTGTTCCTGTATATAAAAGCGCAGCTACTTTAAGGCAGTTGTGCGCAGAAATTCAAGCAGTTTGTACAGATAATAATTTAAGCTACGAATTGATTTTGGTGAATGATGCCAGCCCAGACGAAACATGGAATACTGTAAAAGAAATCAAGGCTAATTCATCAGCAAAAATAATTGCCGTAAATCTAGCTAAAAATACTGGCCAACATCATGCACTGCTTTGCGGTTTTCAATATACCACAGGAAAATTTGTAATCACCATTGATGACGATTTGCAGTTTTCACCAAAAGATATTTTGCTGCTTATTAGGCATCAAAAACTAACGGATGCAGATTTGGTATATGGTATGCAATTTATTAAAGAACATTCTATTTTTCGAAATTTAGGCAGTCGTGTAGTTGCTTTTATGTTTAGCAGTTTTGCAAGCACACCCAGTCGTGGCTCTTCGTTTCGTTTAATTAATTCAAACATTATTAATCAGATAAAACATTTTAATCATCGCTACATTTTTTTAGATGAATTATTAGCTTGGTTTACTTCAAATACACAATTTATAGAAGTTACACATAGCAAAAGAAAAGAGGGGAAATCGGGTTACACGTTAGGCAAATTAATTCTGTGGACTCTACAGATAGTTTTCGCCTATACAACTTTGCCTTTACGTATTATGACATATTTAGGATTGATTGCTTTTTTAATTTGTTTGGGCATGGTAAGTTTTTTCATTTATCAAAAAGTGAATGTTGGTGCGGAGCTTGGTTTCACAGCATTGATTACCTCTATTTTTATGAGCACAGGCTTAATTCTCTTTTGCCTTGGAATTATTGGCGAATACTTGAATAGGTTATTTCACATGCAATACAAACGCCCTGTTTTTTATATTAAAGAAGTATTATAGCCTTCCATGAAAGTGCATCGCTACGGAATTACGCTTGAACGAATCACACCCGAACATTTAGAGATGGTGCGACAATGGCGTAATGACCCTAAAATTTCAAAGTTCATGTTTCATCATGGCGAAATCACTTCGGTTATGCAGCAAGAATGGTTTGAAAGCATCAATAATATTTCCAATTTCTTTTTTATCATTCATTACCACGGCAAGCAGGTAGGTTTAATCAATATGTCGGCTATAGACTGGGATAAACACGAAGCTTTTAGCGGATTATTTATATACGAAAATGAATACTTAGGCACCGATGTTCCTGCACGCGCATCACTTGCTATGTTGGATGTTTTTTTTCTGCTTTCAGGTATGAAAAAAGTGTATGCAAAAGTGCGTGGTAACAACAAAATTGCGCATCGCTACAACACCTCTTTAGGTTTTGTAAAAACCCGAAAAATAGAATTGGGCTTAGGCTTTGAATATGAGTTGGAGCGTATTGATTATTTTATGATTGCTGACAAACTTCGCAGATTTGCATCTAAAACAAACGGCAATAAAACACTTATAGAATTTGACAATTCAGAAGTAGATAAAAACCTTAAAATGCAGTTTGTAAAAGTTGGAGACACGGTAACAGAAATGCTGGATTTAAGTATTTCCTAAAAGCGCAAACCTCACTTCATCAATAAGCCCTTTTAATTTTCTTTTAAAATTTTTACCCTCCAATTCAATCATAATTTGAGTTGAAAAGTTTGGGTTCAATAACCATTTCAGCACTCTTTTATAAACAGACAATGTGCTATATGGAAATTTATTTAGCTGAAAATATGGTTTTAGTTTCGGGTAAATATTTTGCTCGTAATCATTGCGAGTAAAACGATAAATACTTTGGTCTAATGGTGGCATTACTTCCAATCCTAGATGAAGCGTAAGATGCAACTTATCAGTAATTAAAGGCTTTGTAGAAAAAGCAATTAGATTATGAATAAATGCAACACTGGTGTAGCCTGTTCCAATACAAACATTACTGAAAATAAACTTTAAAAAAAGACTTCGGTGAAACACAAAGCAATCATAACCTGGATGTGGTTTTCCCATTTGTGATTGAATTAATGACAGCTTATCATTTGTATTCCAAGCAAAAGGAATTCTTCTTCGGTTTACACTGATAGCATCATAGCCTTCTTCTTGAATTAACGCTGCAATGGCAACATAAAATTGTGGAACAAGAATAATATCAATGTTGGTGTAAATTAAATATTCCGCATCGGCATGCTCGTAAAGCGATTTGAGAATATCTGCAATAAGCGGAAACTTTTTTGCGTTGGGTAAATTCGCAACTTCTCTAATAGATTGATTTAAATCGGGAAGAATTTTAAAATAATCAGGAACAGTTTTTTTGTCTTCTTCATACTGCACACTCAACAACGCTACATCCACTTTACTTTCGGCAAAAAGCTTAGCCTGCCGCATACTTTCAAAAGTAATTGGTTGCGCGCGAAATAACTCGTGCGTTGCAGGCACAGCAACAGGATTGACTATGTGAGCAAAGCGTATCAATCTCTATATAATGAAAAATGAAAAATGAAAAATGACATCATAGTACTCGTTTAATAATTTTCAATTTGTGCGAATACTTTTTCCTATCCACATTAAAAATGCCAAAATGGTCTAAACGGTCAATACGCACTTTACCACTTGCATGAATAATTTGTTGGTCTTTCAGCACAATACCTACATGCGTAATTCTGTCCTCATCATTCACAAAAAAAGCAAGGTCTCCTGGCTGTGTTTCTTCCACAAAATTTACTACGATTCCTTGTTCTGCTTGCTGATAGGCATCGCGTAAAAGAGGAATGAAAAGATATTTAAAAACTATTTGCGTAAAGCCCGAACAATCGATACCAAAAGGTGAGCGACCACCCCATAAGTAGGGCGCATTCAAAAAACGAAAAGCAATTTTTTCTAAATGCGAATTGTTTTGTTGTCCGTCTTGTATTGCTTGCCCATTGTAAATAAATTTTTCTTTGTGTAAGCGAAAATTAATTCCATCAAAAAAAGGCAAGTTACTGCCGCAAAGTATTGGTATTCCTTGCTTCTCGCTGGTGGCGGTGCTTACTACATCCAAGGCAACTGCAGCCGGAGATTCCGTAAGTTGAGCGTATTCTTTTTCATTGATGGCATGATAGGATGCTTCATCCATCCAACCTTCATAACCATCATAATTGCAGCGAATTTGAATCCACTTATTGCCTTTTTTTTCAATTACTTCATAAGTTTCACCAAACAATAATTGACTTACTTGCTCGCTGCGATGCGAAGGCTCTTTACGCAATGGAATTACAGAAATAGTGGCTATGCCGTGAGTCATTTTTTTATTTATGAAAAATGAAAGAAGAAAATATTAATGAGATGTGATAGAAGAGATGTGAGACGATAGCCATTTTAAAATCTACAAGGTTTCAATTTCATCAAATACAAAGTTCAAATCCGCTTCTGAAATACAATATGGGGGTAGCACATACAAAGTATTACCCAATGGGCGCAGCAGAATTCCTTTCTCAATAAAATAGCTATATAATTTATCGCGAATGCTATTGGTGTAACCCTTTTGCTCGCTGGTTATTACGTCAAGAGCGATAATAGTTCCAAGTGCGCGCACATTTTCAATGTTGTTTTTCCCTTGTAACCCAACTGCAAATTCAAGATTAAGTTTTGATATCTCTTTTACTTTTTGCAAAGTATTTTCTTGCTCCCAAACTTCAAGCGAAGCATAAGCCGCAGCACAAGCTAAGGGATTGCCAGTATAGCTGTGTCCATGGAAAAACATTTTTGCTTTTTCATTGCTCAAAAAGGCTTCATAAATTTGATTGGTGCAAGTGGTGGCACCCAATGCCATAAAGCCTCCTGTAATCCCTTTTGAAAAACACATAATGTCAGGAGAAACAGAAAGATACTCGCAGGCAAACAGCTTTCCAGTTCTGCCAAAACCTGTCATCACTTCATCTGCTATGCAAAAAATATTATGGTCTTTTGCTACCGTCATTAGCTGATTTAAGACCACAGCATCATACATTAACATACCTGCGCTGCCAAGAATTAAAGGTTCAAAGATGAAAGCAGCAATCTCATTTTCATGTTCAGTAATATGTTGTTGAAATTGTGTAACTACGGTTGAGTGATTTGTTGCAGTTGGTGTATCAATGAATAGAACATCAAACAATAATTGATTGAATGGTTGCGTAAATATTCCCCGCGCACTCACACTCATGCTGCCGAATGTATCTCCATGATAAGCATCGCGAAAAGCAATAATTTTTGTGCGTGGTTTTTGATGATTAAAGAAAAACTGCAAAGCCATTTTAATGGCTGCTTCCACAGCGGTAGAACCATTATCACTTAAAAATAACTTTTGCTGATTTAGAGGTAAAAACGGCATAAACTTCTCTGCAAATTTTATGGCTGGCTCATGCGTAAATCCTGCAAATATTACTTGCTCCAATTCTTTTGCCTGTGCCGCAATAGCATTGGCAATATAGGGATGTGCATGACCATGAATATTAACCCACCAGCTCGAAACAGCATCAATGTATCGCTTGCCATTTTCATCAAATAAATAAGACCCTTCTCCCTTAACAATACCAATGGGCAAGCCTGCAGTTTGCATCTGCGTGTATGGATGCCAAATATATTTTGAATCGCGTTGGGAGAGATTGCTCATTATTCGTTTTGATATTTAATTGCTTTCTTAAATAAAATTTATTCCCTAGCGCTTGTACCTAAAAAGACGGATAACAAAAGATGAAATTATCTATGCTTCAATAGTTACTCTGGGGTCTAAAACTGCATAGAGTAAATCGGTGAAAGTGTTCATTACTATAAACACAAATGCAACAAACAAAACCGAACCCATCACAACCGGAAAATCAAATACTAACAATGACTCAATCGTCTGCAAGCCAAGCCCTTTGTAGTCGAAAACTTTTTCGATAAAGAATGCGCCTGTAAGCAAAGCTGCTAACCAACCGCTTATTGACGTGACTACCGGATTCATGGCATTGCGCAAAGCATGTTTAAAAATCACCAAGTTATTGCTTAGTCCTTTTGCCTTTGCTGTGCGCACAAAATCTTGGTGCAACACATCCAACATGCTGCTACGAGTAAGTTGTGTGATGATTGAAATAGGGCGAATGCCCAATGCAAACATAGGCAGCCAAAGATTTTTCCAAACATAAATTGTATCGCCCATAATGTCCACATCGGTAAGCGAACCACGCACATTTAAGCCAGTGTAATCACTTAAATAATAGCCAAAAATCATAGCCAGAATGATGCCCGAAAAGTAGGCAGGTTGCGAAATGCCGAAGGTGGAAAAGATGAGAATCAAATTATCCCAAACCGAATATTGCTTAATGGCAGCAAACACACCAAAAACTATTCCAAAGATGGAGGCAAACAGCATTGCCGAGAGCGCAAGAATTGCTGTGGGCATAATTTTATCACCTAACACTTCACTTACTTTTCTGCGTGTTTGAAAGCTCTTGCCGAGATAAGGCATTTTAGTAACCAGGCTTGTGTTTCCAATCGTAAATAAAACTGTATGCGGCACATCCTTTTGTTGTATAAAAGTGGGTGAATTTTCATCTGAATCGTTATGAATAGATATAGGTGAAAGGTCATTAAAGTAAAGTAGCAATCTTTCGTGCCATGCAAGATTTAAACGAAATTCTCGCTCAATGGCTTTTACCGAAGCTGCATCTGCTCTTTGCCCCAATGTCATGCGGGCACTGTTTACGGGCAATACATTAAAAAGCAAAAATATGATGATGATTACACCAATCATTACCAATACTCCGCTGAGCAATCTGTTGCCCGCAAAACGCAATAGATTCAGCATGACTTAATATTTGAAGGTTGCATCGGGCAATGATACTATGCTTAATCGAGGTTGGCAAAACACGTTTGTGCTAAATATTTTTAGCTGAATTATTTTATTCATTCAAAAATCAAATAGGCTTGTGGTTGAATAATATATTTTCGCCCCGCTTTTTAAAAATGAAGTGGTAATGGAATATTGGAATGTTGGCACGATGAAAAAACAAGAAAACAAAAGATGGCAATTCCATTTTTCTACCATTACTTCATTACAAGACAACAGAAAAAATGGCAACCAAAATTCTAATTATAAATAGTAAAGTATTTAAACAAATTCAATAATTACATCATGGAATACAGAATAGAAAAGGATACAATGGGCGAGGTTAAAGTGCCTGCAAATGTTTATTGGGGTGCGCAAACCCAACGCAGCATTGAGAATTTCAAAATTGCAGAAGACATAAACCGAATGCCTAAAGAAATTATTGCGGCATTTGCGTACCTCAAAAAGGCAGCAGCTATCACCAACTTTGAAGCTGGTGCTTTAGCCGAAGAAAAATCTAATCTGATTGGGCAGATATGCGATGAAATATTGGAAGGTAAATTGAACGACCAATTTCCTTTGGTGGTGTGGCAAACAGGCAGCGGCACGCAAAGCAATATGAATGTAAACGAAGTAGTTGCCTACCGCGCTCATGTTGTATCAGGTGGTAGTTTGGCAGATGAAAAAAAGTCTGTTCACCCAAATGATGATGTGAATAAATCGCAAAGCAGTAACGACACTTTCCCTACGGCAATGCACATCGCAGCCTATAAAATTTTAGCCGAAGTTACTTTGCCAGGCATCAAAAAATTGCGCGACACACTTGCCGAAAAAAGCAAAGCATTCATGCACATTGTAAAGATTGGCAGAACACATTTTATGGATGCCACTCCGCTCACTTTGGGTCAAGAAATTTCAGGTTATGTAAGTCAGTTAAATCATGGTATCAAGGC
>CAZKHZ010000008.1:28108-33054 GCA_964552715.1 uncultured Chitinophagaceae bacterium
TATCAAGGCAATTGAAAACACCTTGCCGCATCTTGCAGAGTTGGCGTTGGGTGGCACTGCGGTTGGCACCGGCATCAACACCCCAAAAGGATATTCAGAGAATGTTGCCAAGCACATCGCTGCGCTTACAGGCTTGCCTTTTATAACTGCCGAAAATAAATTTGAAGCACTTGCAGCCCATGATGCAATTGTAGAAACGCATGGCGCATTGAAAACAGTTGCGGTTAGTTTGATGAAAATTGCGAATGATATTCGTATGCTTTCTTCTGGTCCGCGTTGTGGCATTGGTGAAATTCACATCCCTGATAATGAGCCCGGCTCTTCTATTATGCCAGGTAAAGTAAACCCTACGCAGTGTGAAGCTTTAACGATGATTGCGGCACAAGTTTTGGGCAATGATGTTGCCATAAATGTGGGTGGTGCAAGCGGCCATTTCGAGCTGAATGTGTTTAAGCCAATGATGATTTATAACTTCTTGCACAGTGCACGATTGATTGGAGATGGCTGCGTTTCATTCGATGAAAAATGTGCTGTTGGCATTGAGCCGATAGAGGCAAATATTACCAACAACCTCAACAATTCATTGATGTTGGTTACATCGTTGAATACAAAAATAGGTTATTACAAAGCTGCTGAAATTGCGCAAACCGCACACAAAACGGGCAAGACGCTTAAAGAAACAGCCATCAATTTAGGCTATGTAACTGCCGAAGAATTTGATGCGTGGGTGCAGCCGAAAGATATGGTGGGCGATATGGTATAAAGTATTTTAGAAAACGGCAGCGTTTAAACGCTGCCGTTTTCCACTATTTCACTCTCCCTTTATTGGCTTCAATAAAACCCTTCCATCCAGTGAATTTTTTACCGCCCGATGTTATTTGATTACTGGTTTGAAAGTGATGGCAAACCGCAGCAGCAAGACCATCGGTAGCATCTAAAAACTTGGGTTGCAATTCAAATTTGCAATGTTGTTGCAGCATAGCTGCCACTTGTTCTTTTGAAGCATTGCCATTGCCGGTAATACTTTGCTTTATCTTTTTGGGAGAATATTCTGTAACCGTTAAACCAAGCGAAAGCGCAGAAGCAATCGCCACGCCCTGCGCGCGCCCTAGCTTCAACATAGACTGAACATTTTTGCCAAAAAAAGGCGCTTCAATCGCGCAATCGTCAGGATGATATTGATTGATTAAGCCGCTTACTTTTTCGCCAATAATTTGAAGTTTATGCAACGAGTCGGTGTATTTAGAAAGTTGCACCACGCCCATGCTTATCAAGGTGATTTTTTGTTGCTTGATTTCCACAATGCCGTAGCCCATCACTATGGTGCCGGGGTCAATGCCCATAATTATTCTTTCTCCGGTCATTGCTATAATGTTATTTGTAAATAGTAAATCATGGCTTTCAATACAACATTCTAACGATTTAAAAAATACGATTTAAACGAGAGCAAATCCTCGTTCTCTTTTTCAATAAATTTTTGAAAAACACATCGCCAACTTGTGTGCGCAATGCCGAAATGCCAACATCAATTAACCTAATTCTCTTATCGGTCAAAAAAATATTATCGAAGGGTTCTCCAGAAATATTGGATGGTCTTTTCAAATCTCTATGAACAAAACCCGAATGATGAAGTTGCCTTATTTCATTTTCAAATACACTAAAAATCACCTCTCGCTTTTCAACTTCCATACTGCGAAAATCAATTGGGTAAAGTCTTTCCATTACCAACATAACACAGTTTTTTTCCTCGTCAGTATCAAGGCGAATAAACTTTACCACTAAAGTATTTATGGCATTAGCAAATTTCATTTTCTGAGCCTCCGAGCCAATGTCGCTGCGCGTATCATCTTCATAAATTTTTGCCGCCTCAAATTCATTGAGTGCTATTATTACATTATTAGCTCCGTAAGAAAGTTGCCCAAGATATTTCACTGTATTACTTCTACTTTCACTTTCACTACTTCATCATTCATTTCAATTTCATCGGCAACATCCAATGTTTCCACAACCGAAATATCTTTTGCCAAAATTTCGCTGCTGATATAATCTTTAAATTGTGCCAATGCTTCTTCAAGCACTGCATTTTTTACAACCGAAACTTTAATGCGGTCTAGCACCTTAAAGTCCTTGTCTTTGCGCAGGTTTTGCACCTTATTGATGAACTCGCGTGCGTTGCCTTCTTTGCGCAAATCATCGGTGATGGTTACATCCAAAGCAACTGTCAATCCATTGTCGCTCACCACTAACCAACCTGGAATATCTTCTGTTTGAATTTCAACATCGCTAAGCAGCAATTCAAAAGTTTCGCCATCCAAATTCAAAACATATTTCTGCGCTCGCTCAATGGTTGAAATTTCTTCTTGCCCAAAAGCGGCTACTGCATTTTGCACTGCTTTAATTTTTTGCCCAGCACGTTTACCAAGTTCTTTGAAGTTGGGTTTGATTTTCTTTTTCACCACACCCGAAGCATCGCTGATGTATTCAATGTGCTTCACATTCACTTCGCTCAAAATGTAACTCTCTACCTTTTCAAATTGCTTTTGTTGTGCTTCGCTCAACACCGGAATCAAAATTTTTGAAAGCGGCTGACGCACTTTTATTTTTTCTTTTTTGCGTAAAGAAAGAATGAGCGAACATGATTTTTGAGCCAGCTCCATGCGCTGCTCTAAGTCTTTATCAATAAGGCTTTCGTTAGTTTTTACCAAATACGAAAGATGAACTGAATTATCTTTTCCATTCAAATTTGCAAACAACCAATCGCTGAAAAATGGCGCAATGGGCGACATGAGTTGCACCACTACATTCAAACATTCGTGTAAGGTTTCGTAAGCGGCTTTTTTGTCTTCGCTCATTTCACCTTTCCAAAAACGCCTGCGATTTAGGCGCACATACCAATTGCTTAAATCTTCATCCACAAACTGCTCGATGGCGCGCGCTGCTTTTGTTGGTTCATAGTCTTCGTATTGTGCCGTAACTTCTTTTATCAGCGATTGCAATTTTGAAAGAATCCAACGGTCTAACTCTTGCCTTTTTTCTGCCGGCACAAGATTGTTTTTGTCAATACTCCAATTGTCAATGTTGGCATACAGCGCAAAGAATCCGTAGGTGTTGTATAGCGTTCCAAAATGCGCGCGCTGCACATCCTGCAAGCCAGCCAAGTCAAACTTCATGTTATCCCAAGGGTCGCTGTTGCGCATCATATACCAGCGCGTGGCATCAGCAGAATATTTCTCCAACGTTTCAAAAGGGTCAATCACATTGCCCAAACGCTTGCTCATTTTGTTGCCGCTTTTATCCAGTAGCAAACCATTTGAAACCACTGTTTTATAAGCTGGAAATTTTCCATCGGTTAAGGCAGTTGCTAAAACGTGTAAAGTGAAAAACCATCCACGTGTCTGGTCAACACCTTCAGCAATAAAGCCCGCAGGAAAGAATGGTCCCGGAACCAAATTTCCGTTGGTATCTAAGGCACCTACCTTGTCTTGATTTTCAAAGGGCCAGTGATACTGCGCATAAGGCATGGCACCGCTATCAAACCAAACATCAATCAAATCAGGAACGCGATACATAGGCTTACCTGAATTGGAAACTAAAATGATTTCATCCACAAAAGGTTTGTGTAAGTCAGGAACGGTTGTTTCCTTCATCAATCCTGCTTTAGCAGATTGAGTAATTTCATTTTGCAATTCCTCTATTGAGCCTATACATTTTATTTCGCTGCCATCTTCTGTAGTCCAGATGGGTAGCGGTGTTCCCCAGTATCTGCTTCTGCTTAAATTCCAATCCACTAAGTTTTCCAACCATTGCCCAAAGCGACCTTCGCCAGTGTGGGCAGGTTTCCAATTGATGGTTTTGTTGAGGGCAATCAACTTATCTTTGAGGGCAGTTGTTTTGATGAACCAACTATCTAAAGGATAATAGATAATCGGTTTATCCGTACGCCAGCAGTGCGGGTAGTTGTGCTCGTATTTTTCGGTTTTGAAAAGTTTGTTTTCAAGTTTCAGTTTCAGCACAATCAAATCATCGGCAGTCATGAAACTTTTCAAATCGGCAATGATGTTGTTTACCCGCAATATTTCATGCTGCAATTTGAATTCCTGCTCCTTCTCGGCATCGGTGTAGTAGGCTTCTTTCACATATCTGCCATCTAAAGGAAAAATTGGGTCGTTTACTTCTGCTACAAACTTGCCGCTTTTGTCCACCAAAGTAAGCGAGCCAATGCCGTTCTGCTTTGCCACTTTAAAGTCATCGGCACCAAATGATGGCGAAATGTGTACAATACCTGTTCCATCTGTAGTAGTTACAAAATCACCCAACACAACCCTAAAAGCATCGCCATCGGTTGGCTGGGTGTAGGGTAGTAGTTGTTCGTAGCGGATGCCTTCTAAATCTTTCCCTTTAAAGGTTTTAAGAATTTGAAAAGGAATTTTTTTATCGCCCTTTTGGTAGTCTTCAAAATTCAATGCGGCATTTTCAGAAGGGAAATATTTTACTGCTAAGTCATTTGCCAAAATCACATGCGCCAATTCATGAGTAAACTGATTGTAGGTTTTTACCAAAGCATACTCTATTTTTTCACCAACTGCTAATGCTGTGTTTGATGGCAATGTCCAAGGAGTTGTCGTCCATGCTAAGAACCTTACATCTTCATCTTCGTTATCAAAAAGGAAAGCAGATTTCTCATCCTTGATAACCTTGAATTGCGCAATCGCACTCACATCTTTCACATTCTTGTAACAACCCGGCTGGTTCAATTCGTGCGAACTTAAACCTGTGCCCGCAGCAGGCGAGTATGGCTGTATGGTGTAGCCTTCATATAACAAACCCTTATCAAAGAGCATTTTCAGAATCGCCCACAGGCTTTCTATATAATTGTTCTCGTAGGTGATGTATGGATTGTCCAAGTCCACCCAATAGCCCATTTTTTCGGTGAGGTCATTCCACAC
>CAZKHZ010000009.1:0-2681 GCA_964552715.1 uncultured Chitinophagaceae bacterium
GACTTGGAACGCTGTCTCTCTGACTTGGAACGCTTTCTCTCCGACTTAGAACCCTTTCTCTCCGACTTGGAACGCTGTCTCTCCAACTTGCAACATTGTCTTTGTTAACCAACGTCCGAAGCGAGGCGATTGCTGGGAAGGATTTTTGGGGGAGGGAGAGGTTGGGGTGAAGTAAACCGAATTGGCAGATTGATGATTGCTAATTGCTTATTTTCTAAAATCTATTGAAACCTCTTTTTAAATATCCTCACAGCCTCGGCTTCCAATTCGGGCACAATGTTGAACACCTTTACCAAACCAATGTACATCACTATTATCAAAACTGAACGATACACAATTTGCAACAAGGGATGCCCCACCGAAGGCAAAAACCATACCACCACAAAACATATTCCTATGGTCAAAAATATGAGTGGTGTTTTACGGTTGAAAGGTTGCAGGTCAAACTCCTTCCACAGAAAAGCAAATTTCATAATATTGAACACCGTTGCCGAAATCACCGTTGCCAATGCCGCGCCATTCATGCCAAACTTAGGAATCAATATGTAGTTGTTGGCAATGGCAATCACAAACAAAATCATCAGCATGTATGCACCATAAATGTATTTATCCGAAGTGTAAATAATGGCATCGTTGATACCCGTAGCCATGTTCACCAGCGTGCCGATGCTAATGATTAATACCACGCTTTGCCCCAAGGCAAAACCTTTATCGGGGAACAACTCAAACAATTGACCGATGCTAAGATTGACGCACAAAAAAAGCAAGCCACCCGCCAGCAGCAGATACTTAGACGAGCGGAAATAAATATTCTTTACCTCAGCTTTATCGTTGCGCTTCCAAGCTTCGGCAATAGAGGCTATGCCAATCTTTTCGAGCGCACCCAATGGCGCTTCAATCACCGTGGGAATAAACACCGCTATGGCATAAATGCCCACATAATCTAGTGACACATATTTACCCAACATCACCACATCAATATATTTTAAACCTAAAGATGAAAGAGCCGTGAACGAAAGCAGCAAACCATACTTCAACATTGCCTTAGGTTGCTGTGTTTTGAAGTAGGTGAAGTTCACCTTCAAGCCGGGTGTATCAGCTTGAAAAATATAGATGAGCAACATCAACATCTGCACGCCAAACTTCAACACATACAGCATTATAAACTGGTCGAGCGTAATGAACTTTAAGAAGTAAATGGCATACAAACCAATTGCCAACACACGCACCATCACATCATTGACGAACACCGGAAACGATGACTTGAAAAGCGAAAAGCAATAGGTGGTAAATACACTTGAAAAAGCCAGAAAGAAAGTAAGCGGCAGTATGTAATTAAAGTATTCGTTGATGAGGGGCGACTGCCTGTTATACTGCGCGGTGATAAAGGTCTTGAACGTCAGAATTAATATAGTAGCAAGTACAAAACCGATAGCTGGCAAAAAGAGCGACAAACCAAAAAAGCCATGATGTTTGTTTTCCTTATTGCGGAAGTTGGGGAAGAATTTTAGGGTAATGCTGCTCATGCCCAGCGGCACTAGCTGCGCCACTAATGCCGAAAAAGAAAACAACACCCGCGTAAGCCCGATTTCCTCTTTGCTCAAAAACATGGGCATAAACACAATGATGTTCAGCGCACCTATAATGATGCCCGTGTAAGTCAGTATGCTGTTGATGATTCCCTGCCGCTGAATGATGCCCATGCGCAGCAAATCTATTAAGGTGTTTTAAACTCTAACCTAATTTTTAGTTTTTTATTGATGGAGTTGGAAGTATCCGCTGTGAAGGAATTTTAGGTCGGGCTTTGTGGTAAAGGAAACTGTTATCGAGATTGGTTTAAAACTTAATGTTTATCAAGAAATTAAAAACACCATAATCAATATTCTTTGCTGCGGAAGTGTTTTGCTTTAGCCCAAAAGAAAAGGGCAAAAATGCTAGATGACTTCTTTGAAGAAATTAGTTGGGAAGGGCTGGAAAATTTAGTAGGATGTTATGGAGCTAAGAGACTCACTGGTTATCGAGGTGGTAAAGAGAGAGTTGATATAAGAATATTTCAGCCAATTATTTCTCAACCATAATTTGCCTAATCATATTCTTTTCTACCTTCCATTTTCAAAACAAATCGGAATTATGAACAAGATATTTTTACTCATTGCTTTTGTTTCTCTTTTTATATCTAATCAAATTGCTGCTCAATGTGCAGGTGGAAGGTATTATGATAGTCTTTTTGCAGTAAATCCTCCAGCTACAGTGCAGTATGGCGGCAACACAAAGGCGGATGGCAAATACCAAAATCTTTACGTTGATATTTACCAACCTCAGGGTGATACTTTTTTCCGCAGACCATTAATTATTCTTGCTTTTGGAGGCAGTTTTACATTTGGCTTTCGCAAAAGCCCAGATATAGTACAGGTGTGTAAGGCGTTTGCAAAAATGGGTTACGTAACTGCTAGCATAGACTATCGCGTTGGTTTTGATGGCGGAAACAGTAACGATTCAGACACTAACCAATTTAAAGCTTTGATGCGAGCCGCACAAGACATGCGCGCTTCTATTCGCTACTTTTTTAAGGATGCTCTGACTGCTAATACTTTCAAAATTGATACGAATCAGATTTTTATTGGTGGTGTGAGTGCAGGCGGTTTTACAGCCTTGAATTTAGCTTATGGGAAAGCAGATAC
>CAZKHZ010000009.1:2691-15218 GCA_964552715.1 uncultured Chitinophagaceae bacterium
CGCCCCGGCTTTGTTGATAAGGCTTTGCTTGATGTGGGTGGCATCACCGGCAATAGCGGCAATAGTGGCTATAGCGAAAAGGTGAAAGGGGTTATCAATCTGTGTGGTGCTATTGCAGACACTGTTTGGATGATGCCTGGCGACCCGATACTTTGTGGCGTGCATGGCACCTCCGATTCTTTGGTGCCTTGTTATTTTGATAGTGCAAAAGCGGCTAACAGTGTTGAGGCTTTGATGTTTGGCTCGGGCGACATGATAACGCGCGCACAAAATGTGGGAATACCTCATTCACTTTATTTGTTTAAGGGAGCAGACCACGTGCCTTTTTTCTTGGGTGGCAAGAGCGTGCCTTACATGGATACAACAATTCGCGTCATCCGCGATTTCTTGTCGCAACATACTGTTTGCAATCCTTTATTTTCCTCGGTAGATAAAATTGAAAAAGAAATTCCTGTTGCGGTTTATCCAAATCCGGCTAATGATTATTTGATAATTGCTTCAGGCTTTAACGAATTGCTAAACGTTGAAGTGCGCGACCTTTCGGGCAGAATTTTATTTAATCAAAGTATTTCACCGCGCACCGAAATCAAACTTTCCACCCGCGACTTTGCAGTTGGCATGAAGCTGCTTTACTTTAAAGATGAAACAGGAAAAGTAAGAAGCGTGAAGAAGATAGTGCTTAGCGAATAGAAAATTGCGCTATTACTTTTTACTAAAATACTTTACGTTCAGTTCTTCAAAAGTTGGAAGGTGACGGTGGTGCCACATATCAATTACCACGCCATCTTTCAATAACACCAAACCAGGATTGGAACGGATTATTGTTTTTAAAGGCGTTTCATCAGCAGTATAAAAAGGATACGCTGTTTGATGCTTATGACGGAACTCATCAATGGGTAAATCGCCCGATGTTAGTGCATAGAAATGTACGTCTGCTTTATCGGCACCTTCTGATATTTTGTTCAAAGCCTCAAATGCTTTTGTATCCGTTTTCGCCAATTTGTAGGCAACTACCATCAAGGAGTAGTTCTTGTCTTCCAGCAATTCATTGGTTATGTCTTCCTTGTTTTCGTTGCTGATAAAAAGGTTGGTGATTATTGCAGGGATACCTGGGTCTAAAATCTTGTCTATTCTGTCTTTGTATTCCCACTCTTCATAATTCAGTTTGGTAAGGTCTGCCATGGCAAACTCCTTTTGCTCGCCTGTTTTTTTGTTTTTGTAAATGAATACAAACTCAGTTTTGGCGGGCACTTTTTCTTTGCGCGCTTCACGTATGTTATTGCCCGGCTTGTATGGGCGAAAATCCACCAAAGGCAAATTCCATACATAACTATAGGTGCAAAAAAGCCAAGTAGCCAGCACGCTGCCGCCTGCCAATATGTTTCTTAAAGAACTGGTAAATAGCGGTTCTATTTTACGTGCGCCAAGCATCAACAGCACAATGATTACATCCAAGAAAATATCTTTATAGAAAGAAACCCAAGGCTTTAACTTTACGAAATCGCCAAAGCAACCACAGTCTGTTACTTTCATATTCTTTTCGTCAAAAACTAATTTGCCGCCACCAAAGAATGCTTTCCAATCATATCCATTTAAGTAGGTGAAACCTGTGAGCGCAGTAAAGAACAAAAGCATCAACAGGCTCAACCAAAGTGTTATTTTAGGTTTCCATCCAATAAGAATGGCAACACCCAAGCCAATTTCAAACACAATCATAAAAACGGCTAATGTTGTGCTGTAATCGGTGAAGAAATTCCAAACACCCGCCAAACCTATTTGGCTAAATGCCGCGAAGTAATCGTGCATTTTGTAGCTGGTTCCTAGTGGGTCAATAGCCTTTACCGCACCCGAAAAGATGAATAGTGTGCCCACAAAAAACTGTGCGTAACCATAGAGTAGGTTTTGTGGCTTCTTCAACAATACACGCACCACATACAAGCCAAGTGCAATAGCACCAATCAATCCAAAAAGAGTGTAAACGTTCATGGTATAATATTTATTATTTAAGAATTTAGATGTTTGTAATTAGATGTAAGATAAAAACGTTACTGATTCTCATATCTCATGTCTCTTATCTCACTTCTACTGTTTAAGTTTTATCAATGCAAAAATTGCGTAGTTCACAATGTCGCTGTAGCCGGCATCAATGCCTTCGCTGATGATAGTTTTACCGCTATTATCTTCAATCTGTTTAATGCGCAACAATTTCATCAATATCAAATCGGTAAAAGAACTGATGCGCATATCGCGCCAAGCTTCGCCATAATCGTGGTTTTTGGCAAGCATCAAGTTTTTAATTATTGCCACTTGTTCATCATATCTTTCAAGTGCTTCTATGGCAGAAAACTCTAAGCGACTGTCATTTTTTAAGGATAACTGAATCAAGCCGATTACTGCATAATTTACCAACCCGATAAATTCGGGTTCAACACCTTCATTTACCATTGTGGTTTCGGCTTCTTCAATTGTTTGTATCCGCTGCGCTTTTATAAATAATTGATCGGTGAGACTTTTGGGGCGCAACACGCGCCAAGAAGTACCATAGTCTTGTGTCTTTTTCTCGAAAATATTACGGCAAGTAGCTATCTGCTCGTCAAACTGTTGCGCAGTGTTCATTTGTGCGTCAAAGTTAGTTTATGAAACCAAGGGGCAAAGTTGTTTTGATTTTTTTTGAAGGAATTAAGATGCTGCATACCTAAAGCCTTTACATTTGGCACCTATAATTTGTTGATGCGCTTAGTTCAGTTACCCTTTTCTCTTTCACGATTTCAATATGCCGCTTTAGAAGAGTGGTTGGTGCGCAATGCCGATTGTTCCGCAGGCGATTTGCTGCTGCTTTACATCAATGCGCCAAGTGTTGTGGTTGGAAAGAACCAAAGCGTGTTTAAAGAAATAAATATTCATTTTCTGCTCAATAATCCTGATGCTGTAGTGCGCAGGGTGAGTGGGGGAGGAGCAGTGTATCACGATGAAGGAAATTTAAATTTTGCTTTTATCACTCAATTTGATGAAAGTAAACTGAACAACTATTCGCTTTTTAATACACCGATAAAGGATGTGCTGAATAATTTGGGTGTGCCTGCTGAATTCAATCAGCGCAACGATATTATTGCCAATGGTAAAAAAATTTCGGGTAATGCACAGTTTACCAACCGCAAGAACATACTCAGTCATGGTACTATTCTGGTTAATTCCAACCTTGAAAATTTGCGCAGTGCCTTAAAGCAAAATAGCTTTGAGGTGCAAACAAAGGCTGTAAGTTCAGTGCGCAGCAGCGTAGCTAATATTATAGAATTTTCAGATGTTGTAAAAGATGTAGATACATTTAGAGATAATATAATCAATGCTTTATGCAATGGCATCTATGTTCTTTCAGAGGCAGAATGGAATGATGTAATACAACTTTCAAAAGATAAATACGAAACCTACGAATGGCGGTTTGGCAGGTCGCCTGAAAGTGTTTTAAAATTAGAAGGAATATATGTAAGAATCAAGGATGGTTTGATAGAAGAGATAATTACTGAAAACAAAAATGCCTTCCAAAAATTGAAAGGCATTAGATTTTTATCTGAAACTATATTAGAGAATCTCGGCAATGAACTATTGCAAAGGCTAACTCAATAAATATAGCCAACGAATTACTTCGCGTATTTCTTTTTGAAACGGTCAATACGACCTGCAGAATCCACGAATTTCATTTTTCCTGTGTAGAAGGGATGACTTTCGCTTGAAATCTCTAATTTGATAAGTGGATATTCGTTGCCGTCTTCCCAAGCGATGCTATCTCTTGAATTAGCGCAGCTTTTGCCTAACCATGTTTTATCAATAGAAATATCTTTAAATACTACTGTGCGATAATTTGTTGGATGAATTCCTTCTTTCATAACTATTCCTTTTTTAAAAAATTTGGGAGCGCGAATATACACAAACAATACAAATTCTCAAAATGAAGCGAGAAAATTGGGAGAAAAAAAATAAAATTCAACTAACCTATTGACAAATCAAATAGACACACGTATTTTGCGGGCTGTAATTCACATACGAATTCAATTAATAAAGGTTTCAAAAAACAAGAAAATTATTTTTTATGCGTTTAACTCATCTACTTTCAGCAACACTTGCCTCGGTTCTATTGTCAACTGGTATAGTTTCAGCCGACCCACTTAACGGAGAATATTCTGTTGGCGACAATGGCGATTTCAAATCTATAACTGCTGCGGTTAAAACTTTGCAGGAAAATGGTGTAACTGGTCCAGTTTGGATAATGATTGAAAAAGGAAACTACAAAGAGCGACTTTCTATTGACAACATCAAAGGAACCAACGCTATGAACGTTGTAACTTTTGAATCTAAAACAGGCAATTCTGATGATGTAGTTATTGAAACTCCAAAAGATGGTGCAGAATATATTGTTGCACTTAGTGGTGCTTCGTTCATTTCTTTTGAGAATATCACCATAGAAAACAGTTCTTCTACCTATGGTAATGTTGTTCGTATAGAAGGTGAAGCAAATGGCATTACATTTAAAGGTGCAAAGTTAAATGGTGTGGAAGGTGCAAGAACTGGAGCAAATAATGCAGTAATCTATTGTAACCCAATGGGAACTAAAAATTCTTACACATTTGATGATACTGAGTTTAATAACGGAAGTTTTGGTTTGTTCAAATCATCAACTGCTCCGGCAGTGCGTACATTGATTTCTGGTTCATTATTCTTTAATCAATATGAGGGCGGCATTAAACTTTCAAACGAAGTATCGCCTGTGCTTGCAAATAATGTTGTAAGTACAATGTCTAACTTTACTGAATATAAGGCTTTGGATTTGGATAAGTGCAACAGCACTACTGTAATAACTAATAACATTATTAATGCCGCAAATGGTCGTTACGGAATCTTTATGAATGATTGCTCGGGCAGTGCAAGCAGCTTTTCAAACATCAACGGCAATTCAATTTCGGTTGGAGGCAAAGAGGCACTTTACGGTGTTTACTTAAACGGTGCAACTGACAATCAGTTAATCAACTTCAATCGTGTGAAATTGACAATTGACAAAAAACAAGCTGACAATCAAGCTTACTACAAAAATGCTTCAACAGGCACTAATGTTAATCTTACTAATAACTTATTCTACGATTTATCTACCGGTGGCTACACTATTTTGGGCAACACTTACAAAGACTTTTTTAATCAACTGCCTTCAGCAAGCGGTTTTCTGTCTGTATCTGCAAATGGTATTACTATCGAAAAAGTAACACCAATCAAATAATCTCTCTAAAGTTTTCAGACTTGTTCAGATTAAGGCAGTTCCGAAAGGGGCTGCCTTTTTTTATGTTAAGCATCAACAGCCTTGTCATCTCTGCACTCATTCAATAACTCGCTTATTGTTTTATTGAAAATAGGATGAATTATTTCTCTAGCAATCTCTGCTAAAGGAGTTAAGGCAAACCTTCTATTGTGTAGCTGTGGGTGTGGAATTTCCAGCGAAGGGTTTTTGAAGGTTAGTTTTTCAATTAAAAGAATGTCAATGTCAATTTCGCGGGCACCCCAGTGTTCGCGCTGTTTTCTGCCAGTAAGTGTTTCTATCTCTTTAATTGTATTTAATAATTGAATGGGTTCAAGCGTTGATTCAATCTTAATGGCTTGGTTAAGAAAGTCGGCTTGGTTCTCGTTGCCCCAGGCGGCTGTTTGATAAAGGGCAGAAGTTTGTATGATAGCTCCAACTTTTTCAGCAAGTAATGCCTTTGCATTATTAAAGTAATCAAGCCGAGGTTCTATGTTGGAGCCTAGTAGAAGATAAACAATCATTTAAAAAATCTTCTCGGGGTTTAGGATACCATTGGGGTCGAATACTTTTTTGATGCCGCGCATTAAATCTAAATGAGCTTCATCAAATTTTATATCCATGTATGGGCGTTGAATCCAACCGATGCCGTGTTCGCCACTGATGGTGCCGCCAAGTTCATGCACCTTTTGGAATATTTCGCGCACACCTTTTCCTTGCACTTCTGTTTTCCATGCTTCATCGCTTAGCTCACCTTTTACTATGCGCACATGCACATTGCCATCGCCAGCATGACCATAACAAACACTCTTGAATCCATATTTACTGCCAATCTGCTTGATGTGTTTTAGCAACTCAGGCAAATCGGCACGAGGCACCACGGTATCTTCTTCAATAGTAACGGCTGTTTTTTTTACTGCATAAGCTACATTTCTGCGCATGCGCCAGATGTCGTTTTTCTGCGCTTCGCTATCAGCAAAAAGAATTTCACCTGCATCGAATTCAGAGACTACTTCATAGATACGTTCGCAATCTTTTTGAATTAAATCCATGTTGTTACCATCCACTTCTATCAACAAATGCGCTTGTGTGTCTTCATCAATGGGTATGGTAACATCGCCCAGAAAATCGCAGACCCATTCTATGGCATCGCGCTCCATAAACTCTAAGCACGATGGCACAATGCCCGCACGAAATATTGCGCTTACCGCAGCACTTGCTTTTTCCATACTTTTAAAAGGAACGAGCATCACTGCATTCATGGTAGGGTGGGGGATGAGCTTGAGTACTATTTTGGTGATGATGCCAAGTGTACCTTCGCTGCCCACCATTAGTTGGGTAAGGTTGTAGCCTGTGGAGTTCTTTAAAACATTTGCGCCTGTCCAAAGTATTTTACCAGAAGGCAACACCACTTCTAAGTTGAGCACGTAGTCTTTTACCACACCATATTTTACTGCACGTGGACCGCCACTGTTGCAGGCAACGTTGCCGCCAATAAAACTTGTGCCGCGGCTAGATGGGTCGGGCGGATAAAACAATCCTTTTTCTTTCACGGCATTTTGCAAAGCTTCGGTGATGACTCCTGGCTCGGTGGTTATCTGCAAATTGCGCTCGTCAATTTCGAGTATGCGGTTCATTCTTTCAATAGAAAGCGAAACACCGCCAAGCACAGGCAGGCTGTTGGCACTTAACCCGGTACCCGCAGCGCGAGGCGAAACGGGAATGTTTTGTGCATTGCAGTAACTGAGGATGCGCGAAATCTCTTCGGCTGAAATAGGTTTAAGAACTACTTCGGGGGCAAACTCGGCATCTACCGTTTCGTCCTTAGAATATTTATCAATAGAAGCGGCATCGGTAAACACATTATCTGCACCAATTACTTCTCTAAAATGTAATAAATCCTGCTCGGTGATTTTTTTAAAAGACATGTCGCAAATATAAATTTTAATACAAGTTGAATTAATGGAGCTTTTGGTAAATAGTAGAGTGTACTTACAACACTATTTTTGCCCAACAAGTTTGGATTTATTGTGTGCTATTTTCTGTTTGATAAATGCTTTTAAATCATCCAAAGTCATGTTTTCAGTTTCAGCACTAATCTTATCTCTGGTGTCTCGCATCATTTTAACAGCTTCAAAATGTTTTTCTTTTTTAATCGCTCTCATAATCTACTAAGATTGTCAAAATGATGTTGGTTGAATTTGCGTGCTCTGATTTTAGCTTTATGGTGTTATTACAAACTACTCTCTTGTAAATTGAAGAATCTTTTCCTTCAGTTCATCAGCTTTTTCAATCATTGGCAAATGTCCGCATTTATCAAACTCTACCAATTGGCTGCCTGCAATATCGCGGTGAAAACGTGCGGCATGTTCAAAGGGAACAATTTCATCTTGCTTGCCCCACACAATCATGGTTGGGCATTTTATTTCTTTAATCCATGCAGTGTCAGGAAATTCGGTGGCTGAGCCCAACATCATTGCTGCTGCTGGGTTGCCTTCTCTATTCCATAGCATATTGGTTTGGTGAACTGTTTCGGGCTTTACCTGTGTGTCGTCATACCAACATTTCAAAGCGGCTTGCTTGCTTACAAACTCGGGTACGCCTTTGCCCATTAACCTTGATGTAACGGGGTTTTTTACAAACCACACAGCCTTACCCGCTACCTTTTCTAAATCATATCCTGCGCTGGCACAGATTATTAGCTTCTTTACTTTTTCGGGATGGTCGTGTGCGGTTGTCCAGGCTACCATGCCACCCATTGAATTGCCCATCAGGTAGAATGAATCGAGTTGCAGTTCTTTTATCATAAAGCCAATATAATCGCGATAAACACCTAGCGAAGTTTCACCGTCCTTTAACGGGGGTAAATCGCTCAATCCAAAGCCGGGCAGGTCTAAACGGATAACTCTAAAATCGCCTTTAAGCATTTCGGCAATTTTGCCAAAGTTTCGGTGAGAGCCACTGAAGCCGTGAATCATCACTAAAGGAATGCCGCTACCTTCGTCTGTGTAATGAACTTCGCCACCGCGCCACGCTACAAACTTAGACTGAGGTAAGCGAATGGCTGCTTTTACTTCTTCTTTTGAACGAATTAATGAGGGGCGAAACCACAATGCCGCAAAACCCACCATTAGTAGAACAACAAGAACCATTACAACATACAAGCGTTTTTTCATGGGGCAAAGAATGGAAATTTAGATTGGTTTGTTGGAATATAAATAGATGCGTGTATTGAAACATTTGTGTGGGTTGCGCGTAAGTGGAAAGTATAACCCATTGCCCCCAATGAAAATCACGAACATTTCAATTGTTATAATTCTATTAAGCACATTTGGCTTTTCAAGTTGCAAGAAGAATGATGTGCCTTATGAGATTTACTTTTTTACTTCCAATAAAAATCTGCCAACTCTTTACGCCACCAATAATGATAAATTGATTGCCCCTGTGCAGGTGCGCAAAACGGTGGGTTATGTGTCGGATACCTCTACCAATAAACTAATTACTTACGATAAGGTGATTCGCATTGATGCGGTGGATGCGCGCGGACAAGTGATTGCTACTACTAGACTTGATTTTAAAGATGACGGCAGTTTTGTTTCTACAGGTGGCGGCTATCTGCACTACGAAATCAAAATTATTGATGAACGCAAACTAGTGATTGACTACATTAAGCAGTTATAGTTTTTGATTGCATTTTTGTTTAGTAAAAAAGCTCAATGAGATTTGCTTACCTATTTCTTGTGTACTCAATAATCCAGTATTTTTCCAATCATCCATGAACTAATAGAAACGGCTTTGTAGAATTATTCAAAGCCTCATTGCAAATGCAAAAGAGAAAACAATATCTAAAAGTTTCATTCCCCGAACTAAAGCGTATCGTAGTTAAAACAGGAACGTACTCATTACATACTTTATAGATCCCTTTTCTCAATTCTACACTCTTCGCTATAAATAAAACAATCCACCTCCAATTTTTAATATTGGGTATGTAAATGTCGAGAATGTTGATTAGGCTTATCTACTTAATACCCGTACTTCTCTTTCCACCAAGTGCGAAGTTGTTTGCGCGTTTCAAGCTCGCGGGCATTGTCGCCCGGTTCGTAGAATTTTTTACCAGCAATGGCTTCGGGTAGAAATTCATGGTTTACAAAGTTGCCTTCGTGAGAATGTGCATATTGATATTCTTTGCCGTAGTTCAATTGCTTCATCAGCTTGGTAGGCGCATTGCGCAAATGCAGCGGCACGGGCAAGTCGCCCGTTTTGCGCACTAGTTGCTGCGCTTCGCGAATAGCCTGATATGCACTATTTGATTTAGCCGAAGTAGCCAGGTAAATAACCGTTTGCGACAATATCAAATCACATTCGGGGTAGCCAATCATCTCCACCGCCTGAAAGCAGGAAGTAGCTAGAAGCAAAGCATTCGGGTTGGCGTTGCCAATATCTTCACTTGATAAAATCAGTAATCTACGGGCAATAAAGCGCGGCTCTTCGCCACCCTCTATCATTCGCGCCAAATAATACAATGCCGCATTAGGGTCGCTGCCGCGAATAGATTTTATAAAAGCAGATATAATATCGTAATGCTGTTCTCCGCTTTTATCATACAAAGCCATCTTCTGCTGAATCACCAACTCCACCAATTGATTGGTGATGACGGAAGATTGATTATTAGAAAAAGTAGAGGCAACAAGTTCCAATACATTCAATAGTTTTCGGGCATCGCCACCGCTATACTTCAGCAATGCTTCTGTCTCTTTCAGCTCAATGTTTTGCGCAGCAAGCACTTCATCTTCCTTAATAGCACGTTGCAACAATGCTTCGAGTTCTTCGCGCTCCAGATGTTGCAGCACATACACTTGGCAACGTGAAAGCAATGCCGCGATAACTTCAAACGATGGATTTTCGGTAGTAGCGCCAATCAATGTAATAGTACCTTTTTCAACCGCACCCAACAGCGCATCTTGTTGCGCTTTATTAAAGCGATGAATCTCGTCAATAAACAACAGCGCCTTGCCATCGTTTTGCGCGCGTTCAATCACAGCTCGCACTTCTTTCACACCACTATCAATAGCACTTAGTTGAAAAAAAGGCAAATGAACTTTCTCTGCCACAAATCGCGCCAGTGATGTTTTGCCCACACCTGGTGGTCCCCACAATATCATCGAAGGAATACTTCCTTTTTCAATCAGCCCGCGCAATATTTTGCCTTCGCCCAACAAATGTTGTTGCCCTACAAATTCGCTGATTTGTTTCGGTCGCAAGCGTTCGGGAAGGGGAGGGAGCTGCATTTTATTTTATATTTTCAATTTATTAATTTATGATTGAAACTACGCTTATAATGTTTTACTGCAATCTAAAAATACGCTTTGCATTTGATGAAGTAACTGCGGCAATTTCTTCTAATGAAGTTGATTTTACATCAGCTAAAAAAGTAGCTATCTGTTTCACATAACTGCTCTCATTCCTTTTGCCACGAAATGGAACAGGCGACAGGTAGGGCGCATCTGTTTCTATAACAATATGTGCCAAATCAATTTGCCTGATTACTTCCTGCACCCCCGAGTTTTTGTATGTCAGCGTGCCACCAATGCCCAACAAAAAGCCTAAATCAATTATCAGATTTGCTTCTTCTATAGAACCCGAAAAGCAATGAAAGATACCATTCACCCTGCCTTTATATTCGCTTATAAGTTCAATGCAATCTTGTGTAGAATTTCTGCTGTGTATAATCAGCGGCAGATTCTTTTCTATCGCCCATTCGGTTTGTATGCGCAGCGATTTTTTTTGCTCCTCCTTTAATGAAACATCCCAATAGTAATCCAAACCTGTTTCGCCAATGCCGTAATATTTACCACTGTCAAGATGTTTTCTGATTACTGCTAATTGGGTTTCATAATCTGCTTTTACATCACATGGATGCAAACCCATCATAGGCAACAATTGCAATGCATCTGTTGAGCGTGCAGCAAGATTGTGCAGTGCATCAACACTTGCTTCATCAATGTTTGGCAACAATATTATGCGCACATTCGCATCTAAGCAACGCTGCAATACAGCATCCATATCTGCTTGAAAGTCGGGATGATAAAGGTGAGCATGAGTATCAATGAGCATAAGATGCAAACCTATAAAAACCTTATAGGTTTTTGCTTTCAAATTCTTGCATCACCTTCACTAATTGCTGCACGCCTTCAATTGTCATTGCATTATATATGGAAGCGCGAAAGCCTCCAACGGTTCTATGCCCTGCAAGTCCAAGTAAGTTATTGTCTTCGGCAAATTTTAGAAATACAGCTTCTTTCGTTTTATCCTTCAGCCCAAAGCACACATTCATTTTGCTGCGGTCTTCGTGCTTTACGGTTCCTTCAAAAATGGAAGAAGCATCAACGGCTTGGTAGAGATACGCAGCCTTTTCGTCATTATCTTTTTCAATAGTGTTCAAGCCCTTAGCTGCAATCCATCTAAGCGTCAATAGCGAAACATACACCGCAAACACAGAAGGCGTGTTGTGCATACTATTTTTTGCTACATGCACACTGTAATCTAGCATGGCAGGAACATTGCGCACTTTCTTTTGCAGTAAGTATTTACTGATAACTACCAAGGTAGTCCCCGCAGGACCCATATTCTTCTGCGCCCCCGCATAAATCAAGTCAAAGCGATTGTAATCAACATTGCGCGAAAAAATATCGCTGCTCATATCGGCAACTAAAACGCCCTTGGCTTTTGCGATAAAATCAATCAATAAAGCAGAACTCCATTGATTGCCATAAATAGTATTGTTGGTGGTGATGTGTGTGTAGGCAACATTAGTGTCGTCAAAATCGAGCAACCATTCCTTTGGGATATAGTTGTAATTACTTTCCGCAGAAGAGCCCAATACTTTAGTGTTACCAAAACGTGCAGCTTCTTTAATAGCTTCGTGCGCCCAATGTCCGGTATCTAAATAGGCGGCAGTTTCATTAGCTCCAAGTAAGTTGTATGGCACCATACAAAACTGCATAGAAGCACCACCTTGCAGAAAAAGCACTTCCTTGTTATCATCTAACTTCAACAACTGCTTTACTAAAGTTCTTGCCTCTTCCATTGCCGCAACAAACTGTTTGCTGCGATGCGAAACTTCAAGAATGGACAAACCCGTTCCTGCAAAGTTGTGAATAGCTTCTGCAGCTTGCTGCAATACAATTTCGGGTAATATAGAAGGACCAGAAAAGAAGTTGTATGGTTTGTTCATTTGTTTGAGTTG
>CAZKHZ010000009.1:15318-31269 GCA_964552715.1 uncultured Chitinophagaceae bacterium
TGCCCCAATTGAAGACTTAATGCTGTTCCTCCAACTAATCTGAAATTAGAGAGAATTTGCAGTGTCATTAATTTTTTCAGAATATAAGCAGTTCATCACTCGTGGTGAATGTTTTAAGCATTGAAAGTCTTCATCTGAAATGTGGAATAATAATTTGCTCATCGAAATTGCTCTGGGCAATAAACTACTTGCATTAGTTAAAGTGCTGATGATGGTTAGCTTTCCGTAATAAGTTGTGATTTGATGGATGTCATTCTCGTTGCCGCGCTCAAAAACTCTAATGATTACAAAGTCAGCATATTTATCAAAATCAAGCATTAGCAGATTGGTATCCCAAAATGCTCTTTTTGATAATGTGAGATTTTTAGCTTCGGTTTTTATTGTAAAAGTGATGCAACGAAGTTAATGAAAGCAAACCAAAATACTAGTAACGATTGAACTACGCCATTGCATAACTCTCCACACTTGGGCAAGTGCAAATCAAATTGCGATCGCCATGCGAGTTGTTTACCCTGCCAACGCTTGGCCAGAACTTTGCTTCACGAATGTAAGGCAATGGAAAAACAGCCGTTTCGCGCGAGTAAGCGTGATTCCAGTTTTCAACCAAAACCGAAGCCGCAGTGTGAGGAGCATTCTTCAATGGATTGTCTTTAGCATCCATCTCTTTGCGCTCTATTTGGTCAATCTCTTTTTTGATGGCAATTAAAGCATCGCAAAAGCGGTCGAGTTCGGCTTTATCTTCGCTTTCGGTAGGTTCTATCATCAAGGTTCCTGCCACAGGGAAAGAAACTGTTGGGGCATGAAAACCATAATCCATCAAACGCTTTGCTACATCTTCCACTTCCACACCCACAGTATGTTTAAAGCTGCGGAAATCTAAAATCAATTCGTGGGCAACCCTGCCATGTTCTATACCTACATACAATACTTGATAGTATTCTTCCAAACGCGCTTTCATGTAATTGGCATTTAAAATGGCATAGCGTGTAGCATTCGTTACGCCATCGCCACCAAGCATCTTAATGTAGCCATAAGAAATCAATAAGATAGAAGCACTGCCATAAGGTGCAGCACTTACAGCATGAATCGCTTTTTCGCCACCAGTTTTTACCAATGGGTTGCCCGGAAGGTAAGGCGCAAGATGCGCAGCCACACAAATGGGTCCCATGCCGGGTCCACCACCACCGTGCGGAATGGCAAATGTTTTGTGCAGGTTGATGTGGTTCACATCCGCACCAATCAAAGCAGGCGAAGTCAAGCCAACTTGTGCATTCAGATTAGCACCATCCATATACACTTGCCCGCCATTAGCGTGAATCAAAGCGCAAGCATCTTTTATCTTATGTTCAAATACACCGTGGGTAGAAGGGTAAGTTACCATCAGGCAACACAAATTGTCTTTGTGTGTTTCCACTTTTGTTAGCAAATCATCAAAGTCAATATTGCCGTGTACATCAGTGCCCACCACTACCACTTTCAAGCCAGCCATCACTGCACTTGCAGGATTGGTGCCGTGTGCCGATGCAGGTATCAAGGCAATATCGCGGTGTCCTTGCCCAATATCTTTTTGATATGCGCGAATCACTAACAAACCAGCATACTCACCCTGCGCACCGCTGTTGGGTTGCAGCGAGGTTGCAGCAAATCCTGTAATTTCATTGAGTGAATCTGCTAACTCATCAAGAATTTCTTTGTAACCCTCAGCTTGCTCGGTAGGCACAAAAGGATGCAAGTTAAATTCACCCCAACTGATTGGCTCCAGTTCTGCTGCAGCATTCAGTTTCATAGTGCAAGAGCCCAAAGCAATCATGCTTTTAGTTAAGCTCAAATCCTTATTCTCTAAAGATTTGATGTAACGCATCAACTGGCTTTCGCTGTGGTGCGCGTTGAAGATTGGATGTGTAAGGTATGCTGAAGTTCTTACAAACTCGCTGCTCCAATTCAAAGAGGCATCTGCTGTTTCGGCAATGGTGCCGCTAAAAGTTTTGCCAGCAGCTTCCGCAAAAATGCTGATGATAGCAGTAAGGTCAGCAGGCTGTATGGTTTCATCCAAAGCCACACTCACAAAGTTGTTGCAGCTATAGCTAAAGTTAGTTTCGTGTTGCAAAGCCGTAGCATTGATTTTTTCTAACAAGGCAACATCACCTTTCAAATCAACCGTTACGGTATCAAAGAAAGTTTCGCTGTGCAAAGTGTAACCCAATGCCTTCAATTCTGTAGCCAACAGATTAGCTAAAGTATGCACGCGCAAGGCAATGTTCTTTACACCCACCGGACCATGATACACGGCATACATGCCACTCATAATAGCCAGCAAAGCCTGAGCAGTACAAATGTTTGAAGTCGCTTTTTCTCTGCGAATGTGCTGTTCGCGCGTTTGCAAAGCCATGCGCAAAGCAGGTTGATTGTTGCTATCTATCGAAACGCCAATAATGCGACCCGGAATAATTCTTTTATAATCATCTTTTGTAGCAAAAAAAGCCGCGTGTGGACCACCATAACCCATCGGCACACCAAAGCGTTGCGCATTACCCACTGCGCAGTCAGCACCCAATTCTCCCGGAGGAGTTAATAGCGTTAAAGCCAACAAATCAGTAGCCAATGTCACATAACACGCTACCGCTTTTGCCTTTTCAATAAATGATTGGTAGTTGTGGATGCTGCCATCTGCTGCAGGATATTGCAACAATGCACCAAAGTAAGTATCATCCAACACCACTTCGTTGTGGTTGCCAATCACCAACTCTATGCCGATGAAAGCCGCACGGGTTTTCAACACATCAATAGTTTGCGGAAAGCAAAGGTTCGATACAAAGAACTTGTTGGCAATTTCGGCAACTTTATTCTTTACACCATAAAACATGTGCATGGCTTCGGCAGCCGCAGTTGCCTCATCCAGCAACGAACCATTGGCAATTGGTAGCGCAGTTAAATCGCTTACCATAGTTTGATAATTCAATAAAGCCTCCAAGCGACCTTGCGCAATCTCAGCTTGGTAGGGCGTGTATTGCGTGTACCAACCTGGATTCTCTAAAATGTTTCTGCGAATGGCGGCAGGCGTGATGGTTCCATAATATCCCAAACCAATGTTTGAGCGATAGCGTTTATTCTTAGCCGCTTTCTTCTTCAACTCCTTTTGATACACAAACTCGCTTTGCGCAGCAGGCAGGTTCAAAGGTGTTTGTCTGCGAATGCTTGCCGGCACAGTTTGGTCAATCAATTCATCAATTGATTTTACACCAATGGCTTGCAGCATGGCATTTTCATCAGCTTCGTTGTAGGTTCCTATGTGTCGGTTTACAAAATTGTCGGTTGAAGAAAGATTGATTTTCACGATATAGATATTTACTTTTTTGTAAAGAAGGCGCGAAGATAATGTACGCACGCCTTAATAACTAAAGCCGCGGTAGAATGTTCAGCAGAATTGTTGAAAAAGAATTTTGGATAATAGATAGGAGGGGGTTTGTTATAGTTTTAGGAGTATAAAATACAATCATGGCGCGCTTTCACCAGATAAATATCGGGGATGGGGCGCGCAATAATTATTAATTGATTGTTTCTGCCACTTCCATTTCTAGTAACTACAAAAAAAGCCCCGCCAAGGGCGAGGCTTAATGTGACACACAAAGGTGAAACTAACTTAGGCTGAAAGTTTAAACAACCTTCAAAATCATGAATAAAGAAAAGCAAAACATTACTTGCCTACTTCATCAAATCTTTTCTCAACCTCTTTCCAGTTGATAACATTATAGAATGCAGCAACGTAGTCTGGTCTGCGGTTTTGGTAGTTTAGGTAATAGGCATGTTCCCACACGTCTAAACCAAGAATAGGTGTGCCGCCACAACCACGCGCTTCAGGCAAATCCATCAAAGGATTATCTTGATTGGCTGATGAACAAATTTCTAAACCTTTAGCTGAAACACACAACCAAGCCCAGCCAGAGCCAAAACGAGTAGCTGCTGCTTTACTGTACTCTTCTTTAAACTTATCGAATGAACCAAAAGTACCATTGATGGCATCGGCTAATTTGCCCGAAGGTGTGCCACCTGCATTGGGTGCAAGGATGTTCCAGAATAATGAATGGTTAAAATGACCACCACCATTGTTGCGCACTGCGGGAGATAATTTTGAAATGTTGTTTAAAATCTCTTCGATGGTTTTGCCTTCCCATTCGGTGCCGGCAATAGCAGCATTGAGGTTGGTAACATAGGCATTGTGGTGTTTGGTGTGGTGAATTTCCATGGTGCGGGCATCAATGTGCGGCTCCAAAGCGTTGTAGGCATAAGGCAATGCCGGTAGTGTAAATGACATAATTATTGAATTTAATTGTTAACGAATAGCGCAAGTATAGTAAACAGTAGTGAAACAACATTCATAAGTACTTTTCAATATCAAATGCTGTAAACTTTTAACTTCTTATTTTACTTTAAAAAATTGAAACCGCTCGAAACAATCATCACTTTTCTATCTACTTAATCTTTCAATTTGTGTTATCAAACACTTGTGGTTTTAACTTCTTATTTTATTTTAAAAATTGAAACGTCAATGTAAAACATATTTTCGCAGCCGAATGTATGCCGTAATAGATGTAGAAACCACAGGTGGTAGTCCGGCAGTGGATAGACTTACAGAAATAGCCATTTTAGTTTTTGATGGAAATAAAGTTGTTGATGAGTATCAAACGCTTGTAAATCCCAATCGCCCTATAGACCCTTGGGTGGTGAAGCTAACGGGTATCACACAGGCAATGGTGCAAAACGCACCTACCTTTGAACAGATTCACCATAAAATTCTTGAGCTTACGCAAGGCAATATTTTTACTGCGCACAATGTGAAGTTCGATTTTGGTATGATTCGAAATGAGTTCAAGCGAATGGGAATTGATTTTGCCTGCAAGCAGTTGGACACTGTAAGCCTTTGCAGAAGAGTAATGCCAGGTTTGACCTCATATAGCCTTGGTAGATTGTGCGACACTATTGGTATAAATATTGAAAACCGCCACCGTGCTTTGGGCGATGCAGCCGCAACCGTAAAGTTATTAGAGTTGATGCTAGCTGCCGATAACGCAGAGAAGTTTTTGGACATTGAGTTGCGCGATGGTTTGGATATAAGTGCTTTACCACCACAGTTGCAAGCAGCACACATTGAAGTGTTGCCCGAAGAGGCGGGAATCTTTTATCTGAAAGATGAAACTGGAAATGTGTTATACATGGAAGGTGCTAGGGCAATTCGCAAAAAAGTGATTCAACAGTTTGCAAAAGCTGCCGATGATCTTCCGCAAAAAGAATTGCTGAATGCGGTGCACAGCATTGACTATGAACTAACTGGCTCGGAGTTGATTGCAAAACTTAGGGTGCTTAAACAACAGCATAAATCAGGCACTGCATTTAATAAACCAATTAAAGAAACTTTGCCCGCGTTTGGCTTATACATTGTTCCAGATGAAGATGAAGTGCTGCACCTTAAAATTCTTCCGCTTAAAACCGACCCAGAAGGAACGGCTTTGAAGTTTTCAACGCGTGCATCGGCTGCAAGAGTGCACGCAAAAATTACTACCGATAATAATTTATATGGGCATTATGCCATGCTCAATCGTTTAAAAGAAACCAATCAGGATATTGCAAAGCTGCGCGAAACATTGAATCAAAAAATCAATCAGGCAGTGAAGCGTTATCTTTTTCGCGCAAACAATTTCTTTATAATAGGAGAGGGGCTTCACCCAGACGAAACAAGTGTGGTGTGGGTAGAAAATAATCAATACAAAGGTTTTGGTTTTTTCTTTAAAGAAGTGATGCAACCAAGCATTGATAACCTGAAAGAAATTATCAAACCAGATATACACAGCAGCGAAGCACAAAAAATTATTCGCCAGTATTTAAAGAAGGCGAAGCCGCAGATGATTACTTACTAATTGTTGCGTTTCTACTCAGTAATCACCAGCACATTTTGCCCAACCGATAAGCCAAGAAGGCTTGCAGCTTTGCCTCTTATAATTGCAATTTCCAACATATCCGAATCGTTGAATAGGGCAATCAATTCACCTTCATCGTTTGCCAACCCGTAGTTTGCTTTCAACTCGTTAATTGCAATATGATTGATTCGTATTGCAAATCTCTTTGCTGCAAAATTTGCCTCAAATAAATCTCTGCTAATGTTTGTAATTACATTTCCAAAAGCATCAATCGAAATAATACTTCCTTTAATACCAGCAGCACCTGCCGAGGCATTAGGTAGCGAAATTTTAATGTAATCTGTGGCAATGGTTGCTACACCGCTCACAGTTTTTTTAGTAACCAGATGTTGCACCACTTTTGCAATGCTCTTAAATCCGTTTACACCAAGTGCCTTATTCAAATCATCATTTGCTGCAAATATCTCAGCACGATTTTCGCGCAAAAACAATGGCAAAAAACCATTATCAAACGTCACAAAAAATTGATTATTGAAAGAAGTTATCAGCAGTCTATTTGTAGCATAATTCGGATTGATGTGAATGATGTGAATCGAATCATCAGGGAAATAATGATAAGCTTGTTGAAGATGATAACACGCTTGCTTAATATCAAAATGCCTGATTTGAACATTCACATCCACAATCGCAACTTCTCCACACTGTTTATGCAGCGCGCCTTTCAAAGCAGCCAGATAAAAGTCTGCTGTGCCAAGGTCGGTAGTGATGGTAACAACAGCCATGAAGCGTGTTAATTGTTTTTTTCAAAATCAAATCACTTCTATTCAAGCCACATCACCAACACTGATACGTTGATAACAATGTGGATTAAAAACTATTCTATACACCAACTACTTTGATGCAGATAATTACCTTCGATTGTATAAACTTTTACATTTGACAGAACTTACACTATCCATCGAAGGAATTGACCCGATAGACTTTTTCGGAGTAAACAATTCAAAATTCAACTTCATTAAAAAATCTTTCCCAACCATTAGAATGGTCAGCCGAGGCAGCAGCATCAAGGCAGAAGGCACCGAGGAAGAACTTCAAATTTTCAAACAAAAAATTGCGCAGATGATTGCCACCATCGAACGTTACGGAAAGTTGAATGAAGAAAATATTGAAAACATCATGCTCACACAATCTTCAAAAGTAGATACACCCGCAGCCAAGGATTCTGGCAACATTATTGTTTATGGCAACAATGGCTTGGTGGTTCGCTCGCGTACAGAGAACCAGAAAAAGCTGGTGAAAGAAAGCGAAACAAATGATATTGTTTTCGCCATTGGTCCGGCTGGTACGGGTAAAACATATACCGCTGTAGCCCTTGCTGTTCGTGCACTCAAAGAAAAGAGTGTCAAAAAGATAATCCTCACGCGCCCTGCTGTGGAAGCTGGTGAAAATCTCGGTTTCCTACCCGGTGATTTAAAAGAAAAAATAGACCCTTATCTCCGTCCGCTTTATGATGCTTTGGAAGATATGATACCTGCCGATAAGCTCAAATATTATATGGAAAACCGCATCATCGAAATTGCTCCTTTGGCATTCATGCGCGGTAGAACCTTAGACCATGCTTTTATCCTTTTGGATGAATCGCAAAACTGTACCAACTCTCAGTTAAAGATGTTTCTAACGCGTATTGGCGCAAGCAGTAAATGTGTTATTACGGGCGACCCTACCCAAATTGACCTGCCCCGCTCGCAACAAAGTGGCTTGCACACTGCCATCAAAATTCTTAAATCTGTCACCGGCATTTCCTTCATCCGCCTCACCGAAGAAGATGTAGTGCGCCACCGTCTTGTAAAAGAAATCATCAAAGCTTACGACACGCTTAATGAACATAAACACGAAGCCGAACTTATCCTCAAAAATCTGGACGAGGAGGTTTGATAATCATGTCGCGCACTTAGTTTGTTTTGTTGGGATGGTATTTTTGCCCGAGAACATTTCGGCTTGCTATCTTACTTTCCTACAATGTCTTCCCTTACCAATAAATCCTTCATAGCATCATTTCGCTTGCTGACGTTGCATTAATAAAAATCAGAGTGGATATGAGGTTACATGGAATAAAAGCGTTGAGGAATGATAGTAAATTTGTGCTTTGTGTTACGCAACGTCCGCTTAGGCGAAACGTTGTTGGGATAAAAAACAGCCTGCTATAGTATTCGATAGTATGGAGATTTTGCCCTACATAGTCAAGATAGCCTTCTCTGCAAAGTCGCCACCTATGCTAGACTTATAGTCATAAATAAGGTCAACAGCATGTAGGGAAAATTGTGCGGCTTCATCGTCATAGTGGGAGATTACACCCAGTTTAAACTTGCGATTTTGGAGTTTATTTATTTCGAATAGCACATTATAATTAGTTTTAAAATCGCTGGTACCGAGTAGTACCATTTTTAGATTATCAAAGTTTACACCTGTCCAAAAGAGATTGTTGGTAGCATCGCCCCAAGCGGCATTTAGCCCTTGGTCTTGCTGTTTTTTTATCCGCTCAAGATTATAGTCAATACCGATGACCTTGCCAGGATATACCTCATCAAGATGTTTGAATGCGGGCAATCCTATACTACCCATACCAACAACCAGATATTCGGCTCCACCTAGGTCGGTTATTTCAGAGTCTGTGTAGTTTTTGCCTTTATTAATCAGCAGGATAAATGATTTGAACCTGTCGAATATTCGATGAGCATTGGCATTTACTGGTGAAGAAACAAAGAAGGAGAAAGACATCAGCAGGGCTAAAATAGTTAACCATTCCGAGCCTACCCAGCCGAGGCTAACGCCCGCATACATGACAATCAAACCAAACTCACTAAAGTTGCTCAAACCGATAGACGCTAAGAAAGAAGTGCGCGCCCGAATATTGAAAAACGACATTAGGAACAAAAATAAACCGCCTTTAAATAGTGCAAATACTAACAAAACCAAGGTTACAAACACCATACCGAGGGTGGGAATGCCCTGCAAACCAATGCTGATAAAAAAGGCAATTAGAAAAAAGTCTTTGTAGTTCATCATGCGGTCGTACAGCTCTTCGGCTTTTTTATGATCTACGAGTAGCATCCCCATTACTAAGGCTCCTAGGTCGGGTTTTAAACCTACAAATTTAAACACCACCGCCCCGCTCACAAAGGTGGCGAAGAAGCCAAACACGGTGAGCAATTCTCCGTGACCAGACTGTTTGAGGATGTAACCCAAAACATGGCGCGCCAAATAAAGATAAATAGGCAGACCAAATATCCAAATGGAGGGCATCTGTTGGCTAGAAGCTGTAAGAAATATAACTGCTATAATGTCTTGAATAACTAAAATACCTACGGCTATTTTGCCATGATATGAGGTGAGTTCGCCCCTATCTTCTAGTATTTTGATAACAAACACCGTGCTTGAAAAACTGAGCGCAAACCCTATAAGTAACGAAGCCTTGATGTCTAGTCCCGTGAAGTAAGAAATACTAAAAAAGCTCATCAAAAACACAAAGGAGCCGATGGCTATGATTGACAAAATCATATTGGCAGATGCGGTGACCCAGACTTCGGGTTTAATCAATTGTTTTACTTTTATCTTTAACCCTATGGTAAACAAAAGCAGCATTACCCCGAGGTCAGATAGCACAGGCAATATGCTGCTTATTTCTCCATCTTTAATACCCAAAAAGTTGAGTACAATACCTGTGATAAGGAAACCGATTAATGCCGGCATATTTAATCGCATGGCTACTAATCCGCAGAGGAAGGCTACGGATAGCCATATAGCATCAATATATATATGATTCATACTTAGTTATCATTGATAAATAATAAACGAGCAAAACGCTTAACCTCTGTAAAATAGATTTAGTGTTTTGTAATTACTCAACACCAAAAGAAGCGATATAAAAGAAGGCATCAAAAACGGAGCAGGTATTTTACTTTCCTTCACAATAATCGTATCGCCTAAGCGGACGTTTCGACACCACGAGCTAATTATATTTCTTCCCTGCAATGTCTCCCCTTCCCTATAAATCCTTCACAGCATCATCTCGCTTACGGACGTTGCATTGATAAAAAATCAGAGAGGATATGAGGTTTCATGGAATAAAAGCGTTGGAGAATAATGGTAAATTTGTGATTAATGATACGCAACGTATGCTAGGGCGAGACATTGCTGGGGAAAGCACAAAAGTGTAAATAGGAAATGGGTAAGCGTTACACAATAAAATGAAGAAGTTACATCATTTACACATTTGTAATCTTAATACACTTTTAGACACGAACTACTCATGAATATAAAAAAAGCGGTCTTAACAAGATTAATCTTGTTAAGTCCGCTTTGGCAAACCCTTTTAATGAATACTTGTAAATTCCTTTAATACCAGAGGAACTTTGTTCGTATTTTACTTTATCTTTTAAAGACCACTTCTAAAACGAATAATTTAAACCAGCTGTAATTAAGCGAAATCCGCCAGGCATAACCCCAGATTCTACTCGATGTAATCTTCCAGCCCTAAAAATTTGGTTTGTTATATTCTTGGCACTTACAAATAAGCTAAGTGGACTTAAATATTTGTTTTTTACTTGACTGAAATTATATCCTAAACCTAAATCAATAGTATAGTAAGCTGGTAATTCTCCTAATCCACCTTCAGCAGTTTCTGATACAAGGTTAAAATATTCACTAAACTGTTTGCCTACGTAATTAAAATTAGTAGTTATAAATGCCCCTTTATAGGCGTAGAATAAGTTAAAGTTAAAAACAAAAGTAGGCACATTAGGTAATCTCAATTTGCGATTTAGTGCGTTACCAAATTTAGTATCTAAACGTGATAACTTTCGGGCACCGGGCGTACTGCTCATATTTGCAAAATCCGAATTAGAAATTAGTCGGGAAATTAAACTGTCTTTTGTATTTGCACTATTTCTAATGTAAACATTGTAACTATCCCCGTCTTCATTAATTCTGCCTATCAGTTCATCTCTGTTTTCTTGGGTTAACAAAGTTTGATTACTAAAAATAAGCGCATCGTTCAAAATACCACTTAAAATTTTTGATGCCATCCAAGTGCCGCTAAATCCTAATTTTAATTCGTGCCCTTTGTTGTTTTTCAATAATTTTGTTGGCTCTATAAACAATGCCATTTCAACACCTTGTATGTTTACCTTTCCTAAAGATTGAAATGCTTCACGCCTTGCAGGAGAATAAAAATTATTAATGGTGCTGTTAAAATAGCCAGCATTCACATTTATAAATCCATTCATAAGATTACCTCTTAATCCCACATCGAAACCTAAACTTGTTTCTGGTTTAATATTAATGTTTGTTGTATCAGTTATGTTTGTCGTTTGTACATTTCCAGTTTCATCAACAGCAAAAAAACCAAAATCCGCAGATGGCGGCAAAAAACCACTATAAACAGAACTGTAGGCCGATAACGTATTTTTTGAAGTGTATAAAACATCATAATTTACAAAAGCACCTGGCAAAATTGCTGTAAAGTTGTTTTTCAAAACACCTTCATTCTTTTTAGTTAAGTTCGGGTTTGCCGCTTGGCTTAATAAATTGACATTTGACATCCTCACATTTTCAACGCGAATAATTCCTGCAACGGTTAAGGACTTCCATGTAAATCTATTTTGTAAATAGCCTGCTGCACTTAGCAGTTGGGTTAAATTATCTGTGGTAAGTCTTCCAGACCTGCTCCATCGCGAGGAATCTGCATTTATTTGTCTGTTGCTAAATTGTTCAGCATGTATATGTACACCAGCTTCAACAAAATTTTTAATGTTTCCTTTTTCATAGGTATGCGAAATACTTTCACGAATGCCCGCAACTTTAAAATCGCGCAATCTTCCGCCAGTGCTTTCTCTTCCATTTGATAATCGGCCAACTCTTACCCAAGCATCTGGGCCGTAAGCAACATTCGGGTCTAAATAGTTAAATCTATTTGTGTAAGGATTGTCATTTGTTTTCGTTTTTAATACGTCTGCATTTATCAGGCTAGTATTTTGACGCCACCATTGAAACTGAAAAATATTTGCATACGCTTTTGAGGTTAATTTAAATCCTTTTTTAAAAGAAAAATCATGCCCCAAATCAATTGCTATTCTTTTAGTTTTAAATTCATCAGCATCAAAGGGGTTAGCCGTTGGTGCAGTATTAAACGTAAAAGGAGTTAAGCCAAAGTAGGTTGTATTAGCATTTTCTTGATGATAGTTTACTTTGATATACGCGCGTGATCTTGGAGAAAAATCGTAATACATTTTTGTAGTAAAATTAAATAAGCGGGTATTGTTATTCTGAATAAAGCCATCAAAGTTTTTAAACATAACACTTGCATCCATTGCAAATTTCCCCCATCTGCCAGAATAGCCCATTAAGCCCGAAAAAAAACGTTGTTGTCCCCCGCTAAATTGTACATCAAATTTTGGTTTCTCTGATGGTATCCTAGAAATATAGTTGACTGCACCAAATATGCTTTGTCCACCATACAACAACAATTCTGGTCCTTTAATTACTTCTATTTGGCTCAGTCTTTCTGGAGGTGGATTATAATAAACTTGAGGATCTAAGTACGTAGCAACTGCAATTGGTGATCCATCTTCTAGTGCTAAAACTCTGGTACTTCTTCTAGGATTAGAACCTCTTATACCAATATTTAAACGATTGGAAATACCCATATCGCCAGTTATAGAAACGCCTGGTACCATCCGAAGCATTTCTTCTGTGCCAAGAGGGTTGTTTCTTTTTAATTCTTGAGAATTGATAATATTATTTGTTCCTAAAATTTTTGAATTGTAATGTGTTTTTGACCCAATAATATCTACTGGTTGCAGTTTATTTGCTTTTGATGTATCGCTAATGTTTTCTTGTGCAAATACTATGCTATGTAGTATGACGAACATACTAATTGAAATTATTCTTATCATTTTTTTTCATTTTTTTATTTTCTCCTACTCTTATGCTTTTCGGATAGCGCACCGTTTTTTTTAAGTGTTTTCTATATCACTTTTAAAATTCTTTTCAGTCTTGAATAATTAAGTAGGAGATTGACCACATTATTGCTCTATTTTAATTGTTGCTATCAATAGTAGCAACTAGAATAGCGCCTACTATTCCAACCAATAATAATCACATAAAAAATTATTTTTTATGTGATTAATCTAAAATAGAGACTAAGCAAGTGCAATCTGCCTAGTACTAAACTAGCAGTCTGAAATTTGAAATGACATTCTATTAAGCTATTTTCGGAGGCGGAACTGGAGGAGGGATTGAAATAGTCAGACAACTAAAATCATAAGGCGTTATCAGTTCATTTGACTGTGATGCAACCTCATTCCATTTAATGTGACAATGCTCACAATAAAGGGATTTGTAGAAATTATTGAGTTTTTCTTGATTGTTTTTTCTTTGTTGATTATTTCCTAATGTAAAAGCAACCAGCTCTTCTAATTGTTGGTTCAGCTTCGTTTCTTTATCATCCACCCAGCACCAATAAAAAATAGTATCACCTTGTATTGACTTCTCAACTATATCATACATCACACCTTTAAACTCAAATTCTTTGTTGTGTTCCCAACGGAGTTTTTTTTGTGTTTCTTCCTCAGTAAATTTCAGCAAAACTAATTCCTCTTTTTCTAAACCGGCAATCATTTCCCATTTCACTTCCTTCTTCACTTCCTTTTTATGTAATTGAAGAATCACAAAGGTGAAAGCCAATGGCGCAATAAAACAGAATAACAGCAATATACCAGCAAGCCCTCCCTTTCTGATATAAAAATGAGGACCTTTAACTTTTATGTTCTGGTCATATTCCATATTCTTTGCTCAATTACAATTTTGCTCAAGTTGATTTTGATGATTCTTAAAATTAGTATCAATAAGATTTTGTTTCATCATTTTATAAATTACTTGCAAAACGTGCGTTGACAAAAAAACATAGAGTAGGCAAGGCATCTCGGCTTACTCGCTGTCCGTTTATAATATCGTTTCTATTACTTTGGTTATTTATAAAAATGGTTTACTTTTTATGTTTATTTGTCTGCCTTTCGATGGTTGTTGTGTTGTCTGCTATGCTTGCCACTAAATCCAGACTGTGAAAATACTATCCATATTTAAGACAACAAAACTTTTTGTAATTACTCAACACCAAAAGAAGCGATATAAAAGAAGGCATCAAAAACGGAGCAGGTATTTTACTTTCCTTCACAATAATCGTATCGCCTAAGCGGACGTTTCGACACAACGAGCTAATTATATTTCTTCCCTGCAATGTCTCCCCTGCCCAATAAATCCTTCACAGCATCATCTCGCTTGCGGACGTTGCATTGCTTTTAAAAATACAAAGAGGATAAGAAGTTACATAGTATAAAAGCATTGGAGAATAATGGTAAATTTGTGATTAATGAAACGCAACGTATGCTAAGGCGAGACATTGCTGGGGAAAAACCTTCTACTATGCAAAGAACTATCCTAGAAATCGCGGATAGAACTGATACTATGCAAAGGACTATCCTAGAAATCGCGGATAAACCATTTACTAAGTTGTAGGACTATTCTGGAAATTCTGGATGCACCATCTACTATGAGCTGAGCCCCTTCGCCACAATGTCTCCCCTCCTCGCCCAAACAGCAACAGTCTTGCCAATTCGAACCTTGGGTTGGTAAAGAACCAAAGTAAAAAGTTATGAGACTAGAATCAAGGGCCAAAAAATAAGAGATTGTATTGGCTTAATGTTTTGAACAAGCAAACAAACCTTAGGTGATGATAGCTTTCGGAGTTGTAAGCATTTCCGCTACGTTTAGCTGAGTAACTTTCGGAGTCTTAAGCACCGCACCACATCACTACCTCTTCTTAGTTCTCCTTGCGCTTGACGAAAGTCCAAACACACCCAGCAAACCCCTAGTAAGTTCTCTGATGATGGTTCTGCCCGCAGAGCTGTTGGCTACATCCGAAATAAACTCGCCCGCTTTGGCAACGGTTGACGGCTCTTCTTTTTGAGCTTTAGCGGTGGTACTTGAAGATGTAGGTGCATACTGATTATAAGTATTGTCAATTTTCTTATTCAACATTTCATACGCACTTTCTCTGTCCACTACCTCGTTGTATTTTTTCACCAAAAACGAACTGTTGTTTACCTTGTTTATTTCATCACCGGTCAACACATCCATGCGCGAACGCGGAGCCTGCAACAATGTAGCCGCTAGGGGAGTGGGCGTTCCCTTTTCACTCAACACCGAAATCAACGCCTCGCCCATACCCAATGAAGTAAGCAACTCTTCAGTCTTGTAAAATTCACTGATGGGGTAGTTCTCAGCCGTAAGTTTTATCTGTTTGCGGTCTTTTGCCGTAAAGGCGCGCAGCGCGTGCTGCACCTTCATCCCCAATTGCGCCAACACACTATCTGGCACATCCATCGGGTTCTGCGTGCAAAAAAAAATCCCCACACCTTTACTTCTTATCAGCTTTACAATCGTCTCAATTTGCGACAACAATGCCTTGCTTGCTTCATTAAAAATCAAATGTGCCTCGTCAATAAATATAACCAACTTGGGGCGTCCACTATCGCCCTCCTCAGGAAAAGAAGCATAGATTTCTGCCAGCAGAGAAAGCATAAAAGTAGAGAACAATTTTGGCTTGTCTTGTATATCAGTTAAGCGCACAATGCTAAGGTAGCCCTTGCCGTTTTCATCTACCCGGGTCAAATCATCCACATCAAACGAACGCTCGCCAAAAAACTTCTCCGCCCCCTGTTGTTCCAGTTCTATCACCTTGCGCAAAATGGTAGCCGTGGTAGCCGTTGAAACCTTGCCATAAATCTGCTCTGCCTCGTCCTTACCCTCGTTGGTTACATGGTTCATCACCTTCTTAAAATCCTTCAAGTCCAGCAGAGGCAAACCTTTGTCATCGCAGTACTTAAATATAAGCGCCACCACACCTTGTTGCGTATCATTCAACTCCAAAATTTTACTAAACTCAAATACAGTCAATTGCACTGGAGGGTGTGACTCGTCA
>CAZKHZ010000010.1:0-2884 GCA_964552715.1 uncultured Chitinophagaceae bacterium
AGGTGGGGGTATGGCACAAAGATCTGGTGTAGATTTAATTGTAGATAAGGATGGTTATTTGCATATTCCTGTAATAGGTGAGTTGAATGTGAAAGGTTACACAGAGACTGAGCTAGAGCGATTGATTGCCGAACGCATGTCAGCATTTATAGTTTCCCCATTTGTTGAAGCAAGGGTAACCAACAGAAGATGCTTTTTATTCAATGGATTTACAGCAAGTGTAGTAGGTTTGAATAATGTTCCTACAAGTTTATTTGAGGTTATTGCCAGATCTGGGGGAGTTGGTCAAAACATCAAAGCCTATAAAATAAAGATTATCAGGGGCAATTTTAATAATCCCCAAATATATATAATTGATATTTCAACCATTGAGGGTATGCAGAAAGCAAATTTGATTGTCCAATCAAATGATATTATTTACTTAGAACCACGCAGACAATATATCAGAGATATTTTACGCGAAACCTCAATAATATTTACGATTATAAATTCTGTTACCACATTTTATTTATTAGGCAAAGGATTAAGTGGAAGATAAAATTGACTTTTCGGGTGGTAGTCAGCAAGGCACTTCTGGTGGGGTTTCCATGGGTGACTTCAATATTGGCTTAATTCTATACATCTTAAACAACAGTATTATTTGGATAATACTTTCGATGGTTATTACCGTAACTATTTCATTGTTATACTTGCGATATACTCCTCGCGTGTATGAGTCTTCAATTAAGTTGATATTAAAGACCGAAAAATCCACTCAAATACTTGGCATTCAAGCCCTAGTTTTTGAACAAGATATGTCTGAAATCAACAGAGAAATGCAAATGATAAAATCACCAATTATGATTGGTAGTATTTGTGATTCTCTTAAATTAAATATTGGCTATTTTAAAGAAGGCAAATCAAAATTTATTGTAGAGGAGATTTACAAAAATTGTCCTTTTAGTGTTGAGGCGGAAATGCTTGATTACAAAATCAGTAATACTCCTGTTTATCTCAAAATTATTAACAAAAGTAAGTATCTAATATCTTATAGTATTGATGGCCAAGATATTGAATATGAGTATCGCTTTGGTCAACGCATTTCAACTAAGCACTTTTCTGGAGTTATCAATCTTCAAAGTAATACGTTAAAACCCGAAGAGATAAATGCAATTTATTTCTTTAAACTATATGACAGAGGTTTTATGACTAATATGATAACTTCAAAAATAAGTTTGACCCCTATTGAGAGTAAAAATAAAATGCTAGAGATATTTTGCAAAGATCAAAGTCCCGAAAAAGCAAGAGATATATTAAAACTTTTAGCACGTGAGTTTATTATTTTTGATGTAAAGAAAAAGCGAGAAAGCATTGATAATATTGTTTTGTTCATTGATGCACAAATGGACTCATTTGGTAGAGCTCAAGAGGCAATGCAAGACTCACTTTCAAGATTTAAAATCCAAAACGAGTTGTTTGGCGAGTCAAGTTCTTATGACAATTTACTTCAAAACATGTACAACCTGCAAAATGAAATTTTACGGACAGAAAGCAAGTTGTTTTTGATACAGAACTTTAAGGATATTGTTCAAAAAACTAAAGACTATAGTTCGCTTCCTAATTTACAACTCAAAGATTCAGAATTGAATATTGAGTCTGACATAGAAAAAATTAATCGCTCACAACAGTTAAGGGAAACAAGGCTATTAGACGTTACTGAAGATCATCCAGAAGTAAGAAATATTGATAGGCAAATCTTGGCATCAAAAGTTCAACTATTACAGAGAACAGAAAATGCACTTGCTACAAACAATACGCAGTTAAAAAAACTAAGAGAGAATTATCAAAAAATTCTTTTAAAAGTTTATTCATTGCCTGAATTGCAGGAGCAATTAAAAAGAATGACTCGATTAGCAGAGGCGCGTAATAAATTCTTTTACAATCTTTTTGATCAGCGCTCGTCTTATGCCATTGCTTCTGCGGGCATAGTACCTGATTATACTTTACTTTCTGATGCAAATTTGCCACGAACGCCAGTTTCGCCCTTAGAAGATCAAATCAAAATAGGTGGTTTTATTTTAGGCTTGTTGATTGGTTTGCTAATTGTTGTAGTTAGGTTTTTGCTTCATAAAAACATAGTTTCATTAAATGAAATTACTTCAAAAACAAGTGTTCCCATTCTAGGAGTTGTGCCTAGTTACAACACCCCTATGGAACGATCGCAAGTTGTCGTTACAAAAAATCCAAAATCTACAATTACTGAAGCTTTTCGTGCTATTCGTTCAAATTTTCAATTCATAAGCAATAGTGATGGTCCAAAAGTTCTTGCATCTACATCCACAATTCCAGGAGAGGGTAAAACATTTACGGCAATCAATCTTGCAGCTATTATGAGTATGCTAGATAAAAAAGTCATTATTATTGATTGTGACATGCGCAAACCAAGACTGGGAAAGATATTCAACATAGATTCTCCAAAAGGTGTAAGTACTATTTTAAGTAAACAGTCAGGGATAGATGAGGCTATTCACAAAACGGAAATAAAAAATATGGACGTAATTCCTGCCGGACCAATTCCACCAAACCCCTCTGAATTGATTTTGAATGATACAATGGATGAATTAATAAACTATTTAAAAACGAAGTATGATTTTATAGTTATTGATACTCCTCCAATTGGATTAGTAACTGATGCTTTAAGTATTTTAAAAAAAGCAGATTATCCTATTTATGTTTTAAGAGCAGCTTATTCTAACAAATCGTTTGTAGAAAATATTAATAAAATCTATACTGAAAATGAAGTTAAAAACCTTGGTATTATATTAAATGATTTTGGTAGAGGACCTTCAGGATATTCCTATGGTTCAGCCTATGGTTATGGGTACGGATACGGATACGGATACGG
>CAZKHZ010000010.1:2984-30830 GCA_964552715.1 uncultured Chitinophagaceae bacterium
TACGGATACGGATACGGATACGGTATTTATGGTTCGTATGGCTATAAAACAGGTTATTACAGTGATGATTCATCGTCAAAACCCCACAAAAAGGAATCACTAGCGTCCCGCATTTTTAAAGCATTAAAACCTTAACAGGTGGAAGAAAAATTCCTAGCATTATTTCTTGCTTTGTTTTTTGTGATATCAGTTTTATTCTCATTTCTGATAAACTGGTTATTTCTAAAATTCTCAGTAAATCTTGGCTCTCGAAATAAAGAAATGAGCCAAGTGAGATGGAGTGCCAATGTAAAACCTGCAATTGGGGGTATTTCGTTTTTTATCGTGTTTTTAGTTTCGATATCTGTTATAGGCACTATTCCAAGAGAAGCTTCTACATTTTTAGATAAACGATTGATTGGATTAATGGCGGCTTCTAGTCTAGGCTTTCTGTTGGGATTGGCTGATGATGCATATAATACTAACCCACTGGTAAAGTTTATAGGACAATTAAGCTGTGCTTACATCCTAATAGTTTCGGATGTTTACATAAAAATTTTTGGTGTTGATTCAGTTGATTTTCTCATTACGACTGTTTGGGTAATTGGCATGATGAATTCCATCAATATGCTGGACAATATGGATGCAATTACTACTACAGTCTCTGCAAGCATTATTGCTGGAATGATTGCAGTCATCCTATCCATGGGCTACATAGAAAACAACTTATATTTAGTTATGCTGGTCGGGGTTTTAGGCTCCTTGATTGGTTTTCTATACTTCAATTGGAACCCATCAAAAATTTATATGGGCGATACTGGCAGTCAATTTCTTGGAGTATTTCTTGCTGCCTCTAGCATGGTATTTATTTGGGATTACAAAGATGCAGGCACTTCGGAGTTTATTCAATTAAAACAATTTGTAGTGCCAATGCTTTTTTTCATTGTGCCACTTATTGATACCATCACTGTTACTATTCGCAGGCTGATGCGAAAACAATCCCCTTTTGTTGGAGGCAAAGACCATATAACACACCATCTTGTTTATCTAGGGTTGAATGACCGCCAAGTAGCATCTGTTTTAATTTTTGTTTCACTGACTTCCATTCCTTTTTCTGTTTTAATAATCACCGGTACTATTGAATGGAATTGGGCTGTAACTTTTGGCGCATTTGCATATTTTGCTTTAGTGTTTATCATCTTTCAACTACTATATAATAAAGGCAAGCGCATTTTTGAAGAAAGGCAAATAAATGTGGTAAAAAGTGTGATATGAACTTCGCTCTTGTGTTTTTGGGTGGTGGATTAGGTAGTTTATTACGCTATGCTTTCAGTGTCTATTTACCCGCAAATAATGTTCTTCCTGTAGCAACACTTTCAGCAAATTTTCTTGCGAGTTTTTTGCTTGGAATTCTCATTTCTATTTATGCTTCAACGAGCAACCAAAAACTGTTTTTCGCGACTGGATTTTGTGGTGGCTTTTCTACCTTTTCTACTTTCAGTGCCGAGACATTAAGTCTATTTCAACAAGGTAATTACACTGTAGCAGTAGTTAATATTTTATTGAATGTATGTTGTTGTATTGCGGCAGTTGCTGGAGGCATTTTTGTGGCTAACAAATTCTGAATTCACAAACCTGATTCTTCTAAAATTTCTCTTAGCTCACTTAGCATAATTGCTGTAGCACCCCAAATAACATACGCTCCAAAAACAAACGCGGGTACTTTGGTTGTTACTCCTTGCTGCAAAAGAATTTCCGTTTGTTGAATATTTTTTGCTGATAAGAAAAATGAAAGTGGTATTTCTACAATCTCCTCCACTTCCCATTCTTGCGGAATAAAAATTTTCTCGCCATGTAAATGTGCCACAACGGGATACACAAGAAAATTGCTTGGCGGAATATAAAGCTCTGTCAGTCTTCCAATTATTTCTACCGCAGTTTTAGGCACGCCAATTTCTTCTTCAGCTTCACGCAACGCTGTTTGAAAAATATCTTCATCTGTATCATCCTTCTTTCCACCTGGGAAACTCATTTGCCCACCATGGACGCCTTCATATTTTCTACGTTGTGTGAATACAGTAAACCACTCATTATCTTTCTCGTACAACAAAACTAATACTCCGCCCAAGCGTGGTTGTTGTTGAGTAATTTCATCCGCTGTCATGCGCGGGCGATAGCTTGGTGCCATTTTATATTGCGCATCTTCGCCTGGCAAGGGTTGTTGTAAACGTTGCTTTATTTTTTTAATAAAATCTGATTGCATTTCGCTGTGCATGGTTTTGGCGAAAGAAATTACTTTTGCCTCCTTTTCAAAAATTATTCATGCAAACAAGATTTACGGCAAAAGGTACAGCCGGAGATGGCAAAGAAGTTTCATTGGCATTTGAATTGCTCGAAGAAGCATTTCTGGTGAGTTTGAGCATTATACCCAAAGCCGCTTTCTCTAACGAACAATTAGAACAATGGGCAGCAGGCGAAGCAATTCAATTGCCCAAAGGAACCGTAACTGTTCAACCCAATTTGAATGAAGATTCGATTTTGCCTGCCGATATTAAAAGTGAGGAAACAGGCAAGATTCGCGCTAAACAAAACGAATGGGCATATCGCCTGCTTACCAATAAACTTTGGGAATCTTATCTGATTGAGTTAGAGGCTTTGAAAAAACAGGCTTCAGAACTTACCTCCTACAGCCGTAGTTTGTTTGATGATGCAAAGAGTTTTTGGGAAAGAGTTTTAGAGCACAAGAAAGAGCGCGACATCTCTCAATCAAAATTGGATGAGATAAAAGAAGAGGTAAATAAAATTTTTGAAGTGCTAAAAGAGTTGCGTAAGAATGAAGGTGCGCAATACGAACAGTCGTCAGCAAAATTGCGCGATGAAATTCTTGCATTAATTGAAACCTTCAAAACCAAATTGGTGGAAGGTGCGCAATTCAAAGAGTTGTTTGAAGAATTAAAGCAAATGCAATTAGGCATTCGTGGCAAGCGTTTTACCAAATCTGACGACAACAATATTCGCAAGGCTTTTGATGCGGCTTTTCAACAACTGAATGAAGCGCGCAATAGTTTTGCTTCAAACAAAAACTCATCGCGTATTGAGAACCTAAGCAAGATTGTTGGCAGCATGGAAAAATCGTTGCAACGCGACAAAACAGATTTAGATTACTACACCAAAAAAATAAATAACCCTAAAGCGAATGCTTTGGAAGTTCAGTTGGTGAAGCTAAAGTTGAATATGATTCAAGAAGCGATTTCGTCCAAAGAGGTGAAGATTGCAGATATACACAAAACGCTTGAAAAACTTCAACAGCCTAAACGCAAGCAAGCGCAAGTGGGCAACAAGCCAAAAGATGTAGTTGCTGAAAATAATGCCCAAGAAGTGTTAGAAGATGGAGTGGAAGGAGTGGAAGGAGTGGAAGGTATTGCAGTGGAAGAAAGTACAGAAGCAGTTACTGAATCTAGTGTTGAAGAAACTTCAACAACTGAAGAACCAAAAGCATAATTGATGCGATTGCCTATTTTTTTTGTGTTAATGAGTTTTGTTTTCATGCAGGGATGTAAGATTTATTCTTTCAGTGGTGCAAACATCCCTGCTGATATTAAAACTGTGCAGATTGAATTGTTTCAGAATCGAGCCAATAATGGTCCGGCTTTGTTGAGCCAAATATTTACCGATCGCCTTAAGAATAAGTTTATTACAGAAGGAAATTTAAAGCAGGTAAGTGCTGAAGGCGACTTGCAATTTAAAGGTTACATCAGTTCGCTTACTTATACCAACCAGGCACCAACGGCAGGCGTAAGTAGTTCGTTAAATCGCTTAACTATTAGTGTTACAGTTGATTTTGTGAATTCAAAAGAAGAGAAAGATAAATGGCAACAAGTGTTTACTCGCTTTGCCGAAGCACCTTCTAGCGAAGATATTTTTAGTATCGAAAACCGCTTGATTGATGAAATCAATAAGCAATTGGTGGATGATATTTTCAATAAGGCGTTGGTGAAGTGGTAATAGACTTCTTCGGAAAATTAAACCTTGTTGATTTTCCATGCTTCTGCATCTCCTCCAAAGGGCTATTGTGTAACCACATCTTTTAGTCTTTATTTTTACTGATACTTAAAAAGAAAGCAGTGCCATGTCCCGGTTCGCTTTCAAACCAAATGTCGCCACCATGCAAGTGTGCAATCTTTTTGCAAATCGCAAGCCCTATGCCTGTTCCCGGAAAATCTGTTTCACTATGAAGTCTTTGAAATATCTGAAATATTTTCTCTTTAAATTCTTGCTGAATGCCAATGCCATTATCGCGAATAATAAAAATCCATTCGTTCTTGTGGTCTTCAACATTCACTAATACCAAAGGTTTTCTATCCTTTACAAATTTGATAGCGTTGTCAATTAAATTCTGAAATAATTGCATCAATTGGTTACTGTCACCTACCACTGTTGGCAGTTTATCTACTCTCAATTCTGCACCTGATGCTTCCACATTTGACTCAATATTTTTTAAAACAACCTGCATTACTTCATTCAAATTTACTTCGGTAAATGCTTTAGGTCTAGTATTAATTCTTGAATAGTTCAACAAATCTTGAATCAAACGTTGCATACGTTTTGCACCTGAAACTGAATAATTGATAAACTCCTTTGCATCGCCCTGCAACTTATCGCTGTAGCGGCTTTCAAGCAATTGAAGATAGCTTGAAATGGTGCGCAATGGACCCTGCAAGTCATGGCTTGCCACATAGGCAAATCGCTCTAATTCTTCGTTGCTACGCTTTAAGTCTGTGGCTTGCGACTCCAATTTCTGTTGAATTTTTTTCAAATCTGTTATATCCACCACCATCAACATGCCATAAATAATCTCGCCCTCATCGCTCCGAATTGGCAAATAATTGATTTGATAACTACAGTTGTTTTGTTCAAAATCATAAGAACCCGAAATGCCTTGAATAGTCCATTTATAAATATGTTCAACCTCTTTTAACTGCACATCAGAAAAAAGCTCATAGATGCTTTTTCCCTCAATATGCTCCCGATTTAAACTTATAAATCCAATCAAATTTCCTTCGGCTAACACATAGCGAAGCTCATTATCAAATACAAATATTGCCGAGCGTGGAATATTGCGCGCTATTTGCCTGTAGAGTTGTTCAGAAAGTTGCAAAGACTTATTCATCTCCAGCAAATCGGTAGTGCGCTCACGCACCTTGCTTTCTAACTCCACATTAATTTTATGCATCAAATTCTGCGTTTTCAGTCTTTCTGAAATATCGCGCACATGAAGCAATAATGCAGGCTTTTTATCGTAGCTAAATTTTGAAACCTTCACCTCAATTGGCACAGTGTCGCCATCGCTTTTTAGTGCATACGATTCAAATACGCGTATCTCTCCTTTAGTTAAAAGTGGTTGGCGTGCATCCACCGCCTCATGTTGACTTTTGGGGGTTATGTCATAAATATTTTTACCTATCAACTCATCGCGCGTGCAGTCGTGAAGTTTACAAGCCTCTTCATTTATATCCAATATTATACCGTTCAAATTTTCGACATAAATGGCATCTGGTGAAGCATCAAAAATATCCCTGAAACTACGCTCGCTTTGGCGTTGAGCAACTTGCGCCAGCTTCCGCTCTTTGATTTCATTCACCAACTGTAAATTAATCATAGTCAATTCACGTGTGCGTAGGTTTACCAAGCTTTCCAACTCTTCTTTCGATTTACGAAGTTCTTCTTCAACTTCTCGTTGTTTGGTAATATCCGTATGTGTTGCTATAGAACCTATAAATTTTTTCTGCTCATCAAAAAAAGGTCTGCCGCTTACTCGTAGATAAATAGGCGAACCATTTTTTTTTCGCATTCGGATTTCGTAGGTATCCAAAATGCCTTTTTTGCGCAACTCAAATTTGCTTTTAGATATACTTCTTTGTTTTTCATCATCATACAAATCGAAACCGGAACTTCCAATTAGTTCACTCCTTTCGTAGCCTAATTGACTGCAATACTTGTCGTTGGCATAAAGAATTATACCTCCCTCATTTTTGATACAGATGCCTTCATGAAAAACATCTAACAGCGATTTGTAATCAAGTAACGAATCGAAACTTAACTCGTTAATATTACCAAAAGCTGTGTTGTCATTTTTATCTTGATTGGGCATGTTTAAAATCTATAAATGTGAAAATAACAAAGTGTAACTATCCATCAACTCAAATAGATAAGTTGCAGATGTTTTACCTGAAATCAATTTGAATTTTAGTTTCGTGGCTTCATGATTGAAAATAAAATAGTTGCACCTAATTGTTACCTGCCTTCAATTGCTTACATGGCATTCCTGCTAAATGCAAAACAATTTGAAATAGAGGCGCATGAAAATTTTACAAAAAGCACCGAGCGCAACCGCGCATATATTGCAGGAACGGATGCTGCATTAATGCTTTCTATTCCTATTGAAGGCGGCAAAGGGCATCGCCAATTGTTTAAAGACACCAAGATTAGCTATGAATTTCGCTGGCAAAAAATTCATTGGCAAACGCTTTGCAGTTGCTACAGACGTTCAGTATATTTTGAGTACTACGAAGAAACACTTGAACCGTTCTACAGCAAAAAGTTTGACTTTCTTTTTGACTACAATACTCAATTGCTAGATACAATTCTTACTATGCTTAAATTTGATGCAATAATTTCCTTTACTGATTCCTATAAAAAAAATTATTCTGAAGATGTAATTGACATTCGAAATCATTTCAAAAACAGTAACGATTTTATTGTGAATGGATTTCAATATATTCCACCACAATATTTTCAATGCTTTGAAAAAAACACTGATTTTATGGAGAACCTAAGCGTGTTAGATATTCTTTTCAGCGAAGGTCCGAATGCAAAAAATTTAATTGTCACCTCCCTAAAATAAAAACTTACTTGTATGGCTTAAGTACACATTATCTTCTTTTAAATTATTGGTAATATTTGCATTTATCTTCCTTCATTCGCATAAAATTAAAAGTATGACTCAAGCGCAATTACTAGCCGACACTTTAGATAAAACAAGACAACTCACCAAGTTCTATTTATCTAAACTGAAAGGAGTTAATCCCGAAGACACACTCAACTTAAATGGCTATGAAACAAATAGCATTTATTGGATTGCAGCACATTTAGTTTGGGCAGAAGATTACCTTGGCATCGTGGAACTTGGCGGCAAAAGTTTTGCCCCAGAGTGGGTTAAAAAATTTGCTATAAAATCAGATGGTAAACTGCCAGAAGACAGACCGGATTTTAAATCTATATTAGATGAATTAAAGCGCGTTCACGAAGCTGCATTACAACAAATTAGTTCATTAAGTGATGAACAGTTGAACGAGCAAAACTTTACGGGCTTTCACTTTGGTGATGGTAATAGCACAAAAATGATGATGATTCAACATAGCATACGCCACGAAGGCACACACCTTGGGCAACTAAGTTTATTAGCTAAAATTTATGGACAACAAACCGTTTAGAAAATGAAAAATATTGCACTGATAACAACTGTAATTATGATGCTTTCATCATGCACAAGCAAAAAGCAATACAGTAAGGAAGAAATTGAAAAAACATCTGCTGAAGTAAATGAATTTTTTGACAGCAAATTTGATGAAGCTGTTGCGCGCAATCCTGAATTTGCAACTAACCTCGGATTAAAAACAGGCTATGGTGAATGGACAGATAGAAGCGAAAAATTTTGGGAGAATGAAGTTGCAATCATGCAACAAAATTTAGATTCACTAAGCAAGTATGATACTGCTTCGTTAGATGCGCAAACAAAACTAAGTATTCGTCTTTTTAATGAGGAAGTAACACAAGCAAAAGACGGACTAAAGTGGCGTTATCACGGTTACTGGATAAACCAAATGGGAGGCGAGCACAACGATATGCCAGCTTTGCTTATCAATCAACACAATATCGAAAATGATACCCATGCGCTTGCTTATATCAGTCGTGTTTCAAAAATAGAAACGGTATTTGATGAAGTTATCCTACAATTAAAAAAGCGCGAAGAAAAAGGCATTATTCCACCGCATTTTACTTTCAATTATGTAACAAGTGATTTAAAATCCTTTATTGCAGGACTTGATAAAAAAGATGAGTCGAACGTTTTGTTAACAGACTTTTCAAAAAAACTAAAAGCGATTTCATTAGAGGAAAATCAGAAAAAAGATTTAACTCAACAAATTGAGAAAGTTCTTTCAAGTTCAACAAAAGCGGGCTATCAAAAACTATTAGATTATTGGCTTGCTCTTGAACCAAAAGCAAAGGATAATGGCAATAAAGGCGTGTGGAACTTGCCTGATGGAGCAGCATATTATAACTATCAATTGCGTAAAACAACTACCACAAATTTAACTGCCGAAGAAGTTTATGAAACAGGATTAAAAGAAGTTGCACGCATTCAAAATGAAATGCGCGCAATTATGCAGCAAGTGAATTTCAAAAGTGACTCATTGCAAGCATTCTTCACTTTCGTGCGCACTTCTCCACAATTCAAATATGGTAAGGATGCAAAAGGTAGAGAAGATTTACTCGCAGAAAGTAACAGCTATCTGCACACCATGAAAAAGGTGTATCTCGAAAAGATGTTCAATAATATTCCGCAAGCGCCATTGATAGTAGCAGAAGTGGAATCGTTTCGCCAAAAAAGTGCAGGTGGTGCTTTTTACGAAAATCCTTCATTAGATGGAAGTCGACCGGGTAAGTTTTATGTAAATACTTACAATATGGACGATGAACCAAAATACCAAATGGAAGCCTTGTGTTATCACGAAGGTGTTCCGGGTCATCACATGCAAATTGCATTGGCGCAGGAATTAGTGGGCATTCCTAAATTCCGAAAAATGGGTGGAAACACTGCCTACATAGAAGGCTGGGCTTTGTATTCAGAATTAATACCTAAAGAGATGGGTTTATATCAAGACCCATACAGCGATTTTGGAAGATTAAGTATGGAAATTTTTCGCGCTGCGCGATTGGTAGCAGACGTAGGTATTCACGTAAAAAAATGGACACGCGAGGAAGCTATTGATTACTTTGTAAAAAATACAGCCAATGCAAAAGGCGATATTGACAAGGAGATTGAACGCTACTTTTTGTGGCCCGGGCAAGCTACAGGCTACAAAGTTGGAATGTTGAAAATACTTGAGTTGCGCGAAAAAGCTAAAGCTGCATTAGGCGAGAAATTCAATATCAAAAAATTCCATGATGTAGTATTGATGAATGGCGCGTTGCCATTAAATGTGCTGGAGGAGTTGGTAGATGAAATGATAAGAAATGAATCAGGCAAAAAGTGAGCGGCTGTTATTGCTGATTGAAGAATTCTTTAATAGCATTAATCACTATATCTTGTTCCTCAACACTTAGTTCAAAATAGAAAGGCAGCCTCAAAAGTGTATCAGAGAAGAAATCGCAATTGGGTAATTTTCGATTGTCGTGCTTTTCTTCATAAAATTTACTTTTGTGAAGGCTTTGATAATGAAAAACAGCATTGATGTTTTGTGATTTCAAAAAATCAACGAGTTCAGTTCGCTTATCAATATCCTTACAAATAATGTAAAACATGTGTGCATTATTGCAGGCATATTCAGGTATCTGCGGCAGTTGAATAACTCCCCTTTCTGCAAGTGGCAACAAACCCAAAAAATAATTTTCCCATATTTCCTTTCTCCGTGTTTGGATGTAATCCAAACGCTCCAATTGGGCGTATAGAAAGGCAGCAATAATATCTGATGGAAGGAAAGAAGAACCAATATCAACCCATCCGTACTTATCTACTTCTCCTCTAAAAAATGCGCTTCTATTGGTTCCTTTTTCCCAAATTATTTCTGCCCTATCTATAAACTTTGGGTCATTGATAACCAACATTCCGCCTTCACCTGAAATAATATTTTTGGTCTCATGGAACGAGAAAGCTGCTAAATGACCAACGCTCCCAAGAGGCTTCTTTATGCCTTCATTATTTGTATAAAAACTATCAATAGCTTGTGCGGCATCTTCTATTACAAACAGATTGTGTTCGGTTGCCAACTCCATAATTTTATCCATGTTGCACGCTACACCTGCATAATGCACTACAACAATCGCTTTTGTATTTGGTGTAATCAGCGATGCTATTTTTTCTTCGTCAATAGCAGGATGATTAGTTCTGCTATCAGAAAAAATAATTTTTGCTCCTCTTAATACAAAAGCATTTGCTGTACTTACAAAAGTGAAAGAAGGCATAATAACTTCATCACCTTCTTTTAAATCCAATAAAATGGCGGCCATTTCAAGGGCATCGGTGCAGGATGTAGTGAGTAAACATTTTCTAAAGCCATAACGCTTCTCAAAAAAACTATGGCACAATTTTGTGTATTTCCCATTTCCTGAAATATGTTTTTGTGCAACAGCGTCCTGTATGTACATTATTTCACTGCCCGAAAAATATGGTTTGTTGAATCCTATATTAGTCATGTTCTAAAATTGCAATTCCAAATCCGGTTTTACCGTAACTATTTCCATTGTACAACATGTAACGGCTTTTCAAATGATCAAAAACAAAAGGGTAACAAATCATTTCGCTATCCCATCCACTCTCTGAAACATCAATACCAACTTCATTGTGCTTCCTTATCCAATTAACTCCATCAAGGCTGTGTGCATATCCGATTCTGTAAGGAGTTCCATCACCTGAACGATAAGAATACCAGATGTGGTAGCCTTTGTCATCTACTAAAACTGTTGGTCTTGAAAAGGCTTGTGCATCACCAATTAAAAAGGGAATTGCAATTCCGTGTTTTTGCCAATGAATTGCATCATTTGATGTGGCATATTTTATTGCATGAATCATCTCCCCATTTTCTGAACTCCATGAAATAGTTGAGCCATACCACATTTTGTATTTCCCTTCATGAAACATTACCCAAGGATAAGATAAACTTATCGCATCCTCTTTATCAACTCCCATAAAAAGTGTATCTGGATTTAAAACTAAATCTTTGTTTTTGCTTACTTTTAGTCTGCCAATATCACCTCTCCAATGCCCTGATTCAGGCACTTGCCAACCCATAAACAAAATGTAACTTTCCTCACCCACTTGATACATGTTGCCAATACTCACTCCATGAGAATAAAAAGTATTTTCTGCTCCGTAGGTAAATGCAGGTGAATCACTTTTGTAAATTACTTTCAGTTGAAGCATATCAAAATCCAAAAAACCTACTGATGATTTATTGTTTGTGTCTCTGCTGCTGTAGAAAATTCTGAAAACATCTTTTTCTAAATGTATAGCTAAAGGATTTGCTGCATGGCTATACAACAATGGATTACTACCTGATGGACAAAAGATATTTCCAAGTTTTTCCCAACGCATATCAGAGCTTTATATCACTACTTTTTTTATCCAATTTTAATGGACGTGGGGCAACATACACTCCATCTGGTTCAGTATTTTTGCTAATCACAACACCTGCTCCAAGAAGTGTACCTTCTGCAATTTCAATTTTGTGCGCCAAGGTTGAATTGACTCCCAAAAAACAAAAGGAATTGATTTTACAATGCCCAGACACCACAACATGAGAACTAATAAAATTATGGCTTTTAATAATCGAATGATGCCCGATGTGATTACCGCTCCACAGTGTAACATTATCACCAATTTTTACAAATGGCTGAACGGTGTTATCCTCAAAAATAAAAGCGTTTTCGCCTGGTTGAAATTGAGAAAGGTAAGAACACCTTGAGCTGATATACGAAGCAATTTTATAGCCTTTTACTTTTGCCTCAGCAAATTTTTGTGCTCGTAACTTATTCATCTGAGTATAACTCAATGCTACAAACATTTCATGTTCTTCAATGCTAAATTTATTTTCAATCTCATCAAAGGGAATAAGTGGCAATCCTTCGAATGTGTTTTCTGTGCAATATGCCCTGTCAACCGTAAATGCAACCGCATCGTAATTGGAATCAATATCAAAGTAATACTTGGCAATTTGCGCAATATCACCCGTTCCGAAAATGACTAACTTCTTTGATTTCATTTTCTAACTATTAAAGTGAATTCGTATAGTTCATAATCGTGCAGCAAGGCAACATTACGCGAAAAATTTTCCTTACAATAGTTGAAGAGAAATAATGGATCAGCATAATAGAGATAGTCTTTCATAAATTCTTTGTCAGAATACTTTGTGAGTGCATTAAAGGCAAATCCCTTTTCAGAAACATTATTAATTGTATCAAGGGTTCTAATTATGTACGCTAACCATTCTTCATTATTAGCTAAATCAAGTTTTACATTAAAAATTCCACTAGCAATAGTGTAATCAAATTTTCTATCAGGATGTTGTTTAGTAAGAGAAGCATCTACGTTATTCGCAAACAAAACTTTTCCTGTTTCAATCATTTTTTCAGAAACATCGTAGCCAGTATATTTAAAAAAACCTTCCGAAAAGTTTAACGTTAGGTAATTGACATACTCGCCATATCCACAACCATAATCTAGCACACTAAATTTTTCTTTGGAAGCAATCACTTTTGATAGTTGTTCAAAACGTAAGTACTGGGATTCTTTTGAGTTCCAATCTACACCCAAAGAACTATTGCCATATTCTGAAACCTTATGCGAATAGTATTGCTCAACCCCTCTAAGAATTTTACTACTCATGTTTCTTCAGTTTTTTTTGTCTGTATGCATTCACATTATTTTCTAAACGGAAGTCATAACCTAAAATTCTCTTTACTTCATAATTCTCTGAAATCTTTTCTGCAATAGATGCAATATCAATTTGTTGTTTCAATATAGGCACCACAAACATATTGTTGATTCCATATCTTATTTCAGTAGATGTATTGTTTCCAGCGCGGTGATACAACATGCTGTCAAAAAAAATCACACTACCTTTTGGGGCAATCAACTGTACTTCATTTTCTTCTACAAACTCTTTACTCGGAAAGTAATCAAGCTTATGTGAGTATGGCAAAACAAATGTAGCACCATTATCAATCTTAAAATCTGAAAGACAATAAAAGGCATTAATGCCGAGAGGTTTGCTGATAACCCAGTCTTGATAAGGCAAATCTCTATGCCACGATGATTGATGATGTTCTTGTTGAGGTCTATTAATAATTCCGTTTTGCAAATGCAGGTGAAAATGATTGCCGATTACTTTTTGACATAAATCCAGAATAAATGGATGCATAAATAAATCAATAAAGATTTCATCATTTAAAAATGGCATGCGTGCCAAATCGGTTTCATAAATTTTACTGAGATTCTCCTCGCCAAATTCTGATTTCTGATAGTTGTAAACTGTCTCCAATTTTTCGGATAAGTAATTACAATCCTCCGCTTTTATAAAATTTTGCGCTATCGAAAATCCCTTAATTTTAAGATTCTCAATGTGATAATCAGTCTTGTTATTTATTTCACTTCTTGATGTGATACCGTAGCTTTTCATTTTAGTTTGTTGTAGCTCATGTTCGCAAATAATTGCTTATGAATCTTCATTCAATTTTTCATCAATGAAGTAAAGTGGTCGTCCCTTTACTTGTTGGAATATATTTCCAATGTAAATTCCTGTAATGCCAATTGAAATCAAAATAATGCCTGTTGACAATAATAACATAACCATTAACGAAGTGTATCCTTCAGGAATTGCTCTAAAAATATAAAGGAAAACTAAATACAAAGCCCAGAAAAAAGCAATCGCACACATCGCAAATCCAATACCAATTGATATTCGAAGTAATTTAGTAGAGTTAAATGTTATGCCGTCAATACCATGTTTTACAAGCTTAGCAAAGCTGTAAGAAGTCTTGCCTTCAAATCGTTCTTGATGTTCAATATTTACATAAGTGTATTTGAAGCCAAGTTCTCGCAAAATCATTAAGTAATGTCTTCGCGAATCATTTATTTTTTTGTAAGCGTCAATAACTTTTCTGCTAATTAAAGAGAAGCTCCCAACATCACTTCTAGATGCTTGCGTTTCGGCTAAGTAATTAAATATCCGATTAAAAACACTTGCAGTAATGTTTTTAAAACCTGAATGTTTTCTTGATGATTTTGACGTATAAACAATATCAAATCCCCTATCGGACTCCTTCATCAATTGACCGATATACTTTGGATCGTCTTGCAAGTCACAATCAATCACAATTGCGAAATCTCCCTTACACGAATCAAGACCAGCACTGATGGCATAGTGCTGACCAAAATTTCTGCTGAGTTTAATTCCCTTAACTTTTTTATTGAGTACACATTGGGCTTCAATTTTATCCCAGCTTTTATCGGGGCTGCAATCTTCTACCAAAATAATTTCATAATCATCAGTTATATGTGAAACACTTTGGATGATTCTATTTACCAGTTCATCAATTATTTTTTCTGCTTTATAAACAGGACTAATTATTGATAGCTTCATTTTTTGAGACGTATTTTCGACTTTCAGAGCCGGTGTTTAAAATTAAATCCCAAATGCAAACCTGATGTTCAAATGGTGTATGAAGTTGAAAATATTCTGGATAACCTTCATAATCAAAGTAGTTGATTTTAATTTGCTCCTCTTCAAACAATTTTTCATTCATGTAACTTTTTGCAGCAGGTCCAGTTAGATACTCGGTAGCACATAACTCTTTGCAGATGGTAACAAGTCTTTCTGTTTTATCCTCCTTTAATTCAAATTCTCTACTGTCCATAAACTTAGTTTTAATACCAAGAAAACCACATATTTCTTTTAGGAAAAAAACATTTACATCTGTAAGATATTCAAACTGAGCGTTTGCATAAAGTGTTTCTATCCAAGGGAAAAGTTCTTTGAAAAAAGGTGATTTGGAGTAGTTCTGTTTAATCAGTGATAAGTGACTTTGATACCAGCCGCTCTCTGAAATTATTGTTTCATTTATTTTTTGATAATACTTCCCTTTCACTTCAACAGGAATCGTAAGCCACTTTAACCCTTGAGGTGTTTTAATATAATTTCTATTACGCCAATCTCTACGGGTAAATTGCATATCATCAAATACCACAAATACATCTGCTTGCTGGATGTTGTCAAAATAACCCTTCCACGGGATGTAATTGCTTTGTGTGATCAACACTTTCATTTGCGGATATATTCAGATATGTGTTTCAAAAACCTTCTTTAACGACAACTTACCATCAACTAACTTTACTCTAAAGAACATTAAAAATTGCAACATTAATGTAGCTGCAAATATTAAACAAAACACTTGCCACATTTGCGTGCTTATCCAAGGTCCCAAATTCATAAAGAATTTTTGATAGGGAAATGCGATTGTTCCATCGGCATTGAAACCCGAGTTGGTTACATCTCCAATTCTTAGCCAAACTTTACTGCTGATTATATTGAAAAGCAAAGCAGGCAGGAACATCCAATAGGCAAGCTTCAAATGATTAAGACTTACAATTAACATAACAACAAACCACGGCAATAAATTGATAAGACTTCTTGATTCGCTAACAATGCCAAACAACATCAAGTTGAAAAGTATTGCTAACACAAAACCTAAGCCCAATTGTCTTAACTGCTTTTGTACTGTTCTATGTAATACAATCAACAAGATTAAAACAGCCCCGAAGTAATTTGTGTGAGAAACCAAAACAATGAATGGTTTTACTAATCCTAAAACTATTTGAGGTCGGGTTAAAATAAATTGATTGAAATTTTCAGAAGCAGGCAACTCCTTTAGGTTTTTGAATAACAAAAAAGTAAATACCAAACTAGCAACACTTACTACACCACTCAAACTGATTTTTTCCTTTAAGTATTGAATGGAGAAAAAAGGAAAATTTTTAATCCACAGCGACCACCATAAAACCGTCAATCCAAGTGCAATTATACTCAATGGCGCAAGTGCTCTATCTAATGGAAGCGTGTAAGCCATTGGTTTAAAATCATCGCTTTTGTAAACTAGATAGTAACCAACAATTACTACATATAAAAACGCAATTGCAGGAATAATGTAACCTTTAAATGTTGAAGATTTGTCCTCCGCATTTTCCAATTTTTCATTTAATGGAAAGATAATTAGGATAATACCCAGAAAGCCAACAGTGGGCCAAGTGAAAAAACCTAATAGCGAGACAAGCCAAACATTAAGTGTTTCTTTTCTAACATAAAAGTAAAGCAATGCAGCACCTAATGCAAAGCCTGCGGAATCAGTCATTACCGGATAGTAAATCGTGAAATTCAACACCGCATAATTCACCAGCAGCAACATCAAGCCTATTAGTTGCAGCATAGGTTGAATATCAAAATGCTCCATAACCCGCTTTGTAAAATAAGTGCCCAGTAAAATGCTAAAAAGATTGAGTGCTTCAAATCCACCAATAATGTTTTGCGGAGTAAATTCTATGCTGAATAGCTTAAAAACAATATGCACCCATGCAGATGGAATAATGCGCATAATCATATAAGAATCTAATTCTTTACTATCCAATAAATTCTTAGCTAAGTCGGCATAGCGCAGTCCATCCCAACCCAATCCATTGTTTGCCTGTAACTTTTCAGCAAAAAGAAACGAAAGAATAAAGTACACCGAAATACCCCCCAGCAAGCAGCAGTAGAATAAAGGGGAAGACAATCTTTCTCGGTTCAGATAATGCTGCACAGCCAAAATGAATATTTGCGCTACTAAAGTAATGTTCTATAAGACTTTTGTATTGTTCAATTCAAAATATAATACCGAAAACGTGTTTACATTCGCGCCATGCATTATTTAAGCGCAGAGGCGCTATCCAAGACTTTCGCAGAAAAACAACTTTTCGGCAACCTAACCTTTCACATTTCTCAGGGCGATAAAATTGCTTTAGTTGCAGCAAACGGCAGCGGCAAAACAACACTGCTGCGCATTTTAGGCGGTAAAGAAACTACACAAGGCGGTTCGCTATGGGTTCATAAAGATGTTCGTGTAAGCTTTTTGGAGCAAGACCCTGAGTTGGAAGAAAATAAAACTGTGCTTGAAAATATCTTTCAGCATAATCACCCGATAGTGCAGGTGGTAAAAGAGTATGAGCAATTAATTGATGCTGAAGACAGCGATGATCAATTACAACATGTGATGGGCAGAATGGATGAACTCAACGCATGGAATTTTGAGAACTTGGTAACGCAAGTGCTAACCCGATTGAATATCCATCATTTGGAGCAACCTGTTCACAAACTAAGCGGAGGTCAGCGCAAACGACTAGCTTTAGCTAAGGTTTTGATTGATCTTTCATTCTTTGAGCAACATACTTTATTAATATTGGATGAGCCTACCAACCACCTCGATTTTGAAATGATTGATTGGCTCGGACATTTCCTTTCAAAAGATAATGTAACGCTGTTACTGGTATCACACGACAGATATTTCTTAGATGAAGTGTGTGAGGAAATCTGGGAGATGGAAAGCGGAAAATTGTACTTCCATAAAGGTAGTTACGGATACTATTTGCAGAAAAAAGCTGAGCGCGAAGTTGCAGAAGGTGCAAGCATTGACAAAGCGCAAAACCTTTACCGCAAAGAGTTAGAGTGGATGCGTAAGCAACCAAAGGCGCGTACCACAAAATCAAAAAGTCGTCAAGATGCCTTTTATGAGGTGGAAGACAAAGCCTTTTCGGGTGTAAAGCGCGAGAACCTTCAGTTAGAAGTAAAAATGACAAGGCTTGGCGGCAAGATTTTAGAATTAAAAAAAGTATATAAATCTTTTGGCGACAGAGTGATGCTCAAAGGTTTCGATTATACTTTCAAGCGAGGTGAGCGCATTGGCATCATTGGCAAAAATGGAACCGGCAAAACAACTTTTCTGAACATGATTTTGGGTTTAGAAAATCCCGATTCAGGAAAAATAAATCATGGCGAAACCGTTGTGTTTGGTTATTTCTCGCAACAAGGCATTCAACTCAAGGACGACCAGCGCGTAATTGAATTTGTAAAAAATATTGCAGAGCACTTTCCATTAGCAGATGGTACAAAAGTTTCAGCAGGACAGTTTCTACAACGATTTCTTTTTACACCCGAGCAGCAATTTACCTACATCAGCAAGCTAAGTGGTGGTGAGAAAAAACGTTTGCAATTGTTGAGCATCCTTTTCGCTAATCCTAACTTTTTGATTCTGGATGAGCCGACAAATGATTTGGATTTGGTAACGCTACAAGTGTTGGAAGACTTTTTACAAAACTATCAGGGTTGTGTGTTACTTGTTTCGCACGACAGATACTTTATGGATAAGTTAGTTGACCATCTTTTTGTGTTTGAAGGCGAAGGAGTCATCAAAGATTATCCTGGCAACTATTCTCAATTCCGCATTCAGGAACTGGCTGAGGCTAGTAATAGAAATAAAAAACCTGTGGCGGTTAAAGTGGAAGCACCAAAAACGCTCGACTTTACTGACATTTCAACCACTTCCACCAAGCGCAAACTTACTTATAAAGAGAAGCTAGAATTCGAGCAATTGGAAAAAGAAGTGCCTGCCATGGAAAAGAAAAAAGCTACACTCAATGAGCAGATTGCTTCTGGCAACTTGCCCTACGAAAAACTGCAACCGCTCTTAGATGAAATGGCAAAACTCACTGCTGATTTAGAGAATAAAGAATTGCGTTGGTTAGAGCTAAGTGAAGCAATCGGACAGGTGTAGCACTTAGTCACAAAAAGGTAAAATCCTTACTCCTTTATAAACCTAAAATTGTAGGCAGCATTTTCTTTCTGAATACTTCCAAAGTAAATGCCTGAGGAAAAATTGCTGCACGAAATCTGATTGCTGCCCAATTGTAAATTGTAATCTGCAATAAGTTTTCCGCTTATATCTGATATGCGCAACACGCCTTCTTTTTCAGCATCAATGGTTAATAACGAGTTCACAGGATTAGGATAAAATTTGAATCGTTGGTTGAATCCATTCTCTTCTTTAATTGAAGTAGTTTGATCTAAACTATGTCTGCTAAAAAACCTCCATATTTCTTGCGAGCCATGCACATCCCTGTTTGTTTTTCCTACAATAATTTCAGGATATTGAACATTAGCCATACCTGGCCAAGTATGTCCACCACTGATGATTTTGTAGTGCAGAACTTCCGAAGCATTGTTGCAATTATTGTAATGAATGCTTTGAATATTGCAGCCATCGGTAGTGTTTGCATCTGTTATTGCAGAAGTGTTTGCATTACCTACACAGCCATTATAATTTTTCCAATAAGCAACTACATCATCTATTGATTTTGCACCGCTTTGCCCACCTCCAGCATAAGGAACGATAGGGTCTGTAGTACCGTGCAATTCAAATACAGGCACTGCACGCGAAGGCTTACAACTATCATAAGTTGCAAGGGTCATGCTTCCCGTTACCGATGCTATTGCTGCAATGCGGTGGCTTAACTGACATGCCAGCAGATAGCTGAAAAAGCCTCCATTACTCATGCCACAAGAGTAGATTCTGTTAGTATCAATTTCTGCACACACATTGCTATCGCAATTACTTGCATTGGCAATCATGTAATCAATCATGGCATTAGCAAAACCAAAATCATCCTCGCCCGAAGAGCCAGTTCCTTGAAATCCAACATTCCAACGGTTTGATAATCCATTTGCATATATCACCGCAAAGCCCGCTGTGTCTGCCACGCCATTAAATTCCGAGTAGTTTTTAATTGCAGCTCCAGTTTCTGTCAAACCATGAAAGGCAAATACCAAGGGTATTTTTTTACCTGTGCAATTGTAGGTAGCGCAAGGCGAGTGAAGTATAAATGTGCGCGCCTTGCCACCGTGCATCATCGTTAAGTTATAATCCTGAGCATTCAAAAAAATACTGCAGAACAGCAATAGTAAAAGTGTAGAGAATTTATGCATATCTGTTTGTTTTGCAACATGAATGTATAGTATTATTTGATAGTTTTAAAAGAACTAATTTATGTAACCCAAATAATAAAAGTCTTTTCAAAAAGGGGTTATCGCACAACGTTCTTTAGCCGCAAAAAAGGTCTTTCTATTATATAGTAGGTTAATGATGAAACAAGATAAACTGATATTGCCCCAATAACATAAAGAGCTAACTTAAATTCATCTCCATGCAGTAAGGTATAATTGTATAATAAATAACAAACCACCATCAGCACAATAAAGTGAGTTAAGTAAATGCTGTAACTAATTCTGCCACCAAAAGCGAGTGCTTTTAAAAAGAAATTGTTTGTTTGTTTTTGTTCGCCAGAAGTAAAATATAGTAAGTAAGGAATAATTGCAGCCGAATAAAGTGTATAGTCAAAACCAGTAATAATTCTGCGGTGAAGGAATAGCATTATAACAATCAAACCAGTGCCAAAAATCATATTGTCGCGCGATGACAAGCTAAGCGCCCATTTATGTTTTTTATGAAACATCAACGCAGCAATAGAACCCACCAACAAGCAATCAATTCTGTTCATAAACATTAATTGATATAAAATTGATACTGCTTCTTCAAATTCAGTTTTGCCAGACAGCAACTGTGATGCAAACTTCAATAATGCAAATGCTACAAAAAGCTTAATCATTAACTGTAGTGGCTTTTTTACAAGCATTAAAAAAGGGAGTAGAATATAAAAAATCACCTCGCTTCCTATAGTCCAAAACTGCACTACAATTGTTACGCGTTCTTTGAATATTATATTATTGAATTGAGGTATTAGCGTTAAATACAACATCAATTTTTGAAACAAAAATTCATTCAATTCTTCGGTTTCATTTTCTATATAAAATATGCTGTATCGCGTCAATACAAAGAATGAAATCAAAGTAACAAAATAGTAAAGCGGCAAAATGCGTAATGCCCTATTTTTAAAAAATTGTTTTACATTAAAACCAGCTTCACTTTCTTTTTCTTCTATTGCAATTTTTGCAAGCAAAAAGCCACTCAATGCAAAAAATATTGCCACCCCTGCTTTGCCTATTTCATACTCCATAGAATCTGGCATAAAGCCCTCCATCCATCGAAAGTTAAGTACAAACTCCACATGCCCCAGCAGCACCATAGTTGCAGCAGCAAAACGCAAAATATCAAGTGCAGGATAATATGTTTTCATGTGTATGTAATTTGTTTTTTAAATGACATAAGGAACATCTAAAATGTTAGGTTATTGACCGTTCGTTTTTTCTTGGCATTTCATCATTGCAAACTAAACAGCAAATTGAAATACTTTATGATTTTTGTTTCTTTCATTCAAAACAATACTTTCGCCAACACTTATATCAATTCATAATGAAACACATTTTTACACTTTCGGCAGTTGCACTTTTGTTCGTAGCTATTTCTTCATGCAGCAAAACAACGCCAGCGGCTTGCTTTACAGTAGTTGGTGGTATTGACAGCGTGTATGTTGGTGAACTAACTTCGTTTGATGCATCCTGTACCAAAGATGCTACCCAATATAAATGGAAGTTCAGCGACCAGCCCGACAGCACTTACTACGCTCAGCAATATATTCGCTCGTTCGATTCAATTGATACCCTCACGGTGTCTTTAATTGCAATTTTAGGCGGCAGAGAAAACGTGTTGGAGCAAAAAGTTATTGTAAAAACTCCGTAACCAATTCTTACAAATCGTGAGTTTTATCTACGGCAAATTGCTCGGGATGTTTACCTTTAATGTTACGGTAAAAATCTAAAATCTCTTTCATATCTCTTTGTATGTCACCGCTAGGGTAAATCAATTTGCCTACGCCCGCTTCTTTATTGGCATAGTCTAAATATCCTAATCCGATAGGAACTTTTGCACCTATTGCCAAATAATAAAAACCAGTTTTCCATTTATCATTTCTGCTGCGGGTGCCTTCGGGTGTTATCATAATCGCCAACTCCTCCTTATTTTGTTCAAACAAATCAATCATTGCCTCCGTCATGCTTTTGCGTTCCTGCCCTGCCACTTTAGGCGAGCGGTCAATCGCAATGCCACCAAGTGGTGCAGCAATCAAACCCAATGGAAATCGCATCCATTCTTTTTTCACCGTAAAACGAACATGTATGCCCATCAAATAAAATGCTGCCCGAGCAATGGGCAAATCCCAATTGCTAGTGTGCGGAATCGCCAACACCACTGCCCGCCTGAAATCTTTTGGGTTCAAACCATGCAGGTTCATCCGCCAACCCATCAACCACATAAACACCTTACTTATTAAATATAACATGGGCGCAAATGTAACCCGTTCCAACATAAATTATCGCTGCTAAAATTTCAAGTTGTGTTCATTAATATAAAAGTGGCTTGGAATGGCTTCGGAAAGTTTTAGTCCGTAACCCCAAACCATATCCGAGATTTGCGACAATTAACTGAGTTGAATATTTACCTCTCACCTCATTTTATGTCACATCAATCTATTTCAATTTACTACTTCCTTGCAATCACATATACTAGGAATTAGTGTTCAGATGTTTTCCAAGGCTAGTATTAGTTATGCTTACCAATAGCGCTTCCTTTTTTGGGTGGAGGTTTCAAACGGGTTGTTAAGATGAATCCAAATGTCCATGATTGTTTATTTTAAAATCAAAAAATACAGACCGACAAAGCTCATTTTTTGTTAACAAATAGTTAAAATCAAGTGCTGGAGGCATTCCGTTCCATCGGAATACCTCCAATCAACTGATTGGAGGTATTATTTTCCTTTGGAATGGTATCAATCAACTGATTGGAGGCTTTCCGCCCGAGAAGAACGGGTTCAATCAACTGATTGGAGGCATTCCATTCGGGCAGAATAGGTTCAATCAACTGATCGGAGGCGTTCCGGTCGGGCAGAATAGGTTCAATCAAGTGATTGGAGGCGTTCCGGTCGAGCAGAATAGGTTCAATCAAGTGATTGAAGGCATTCCATTCGAGCAGAACACCACAGGGGATTTTCCGTTTCCTTTCTTGCTGCCGTTTTCGGCTTCGTTCATCTGTTTCCTTTTGCTCAAAAAATTAAGAACTGCGCAGATAAAATGAATCTTGTTTTCATTCACGAATATGTTTTGGTAATTCTCGTAACAGCAGGGTTTTTTGTTTATAAATTGAAAAAGCAAAATCTATTTGAAAATGAAAATGGCTTCATCTTCCTTTTAAATGATGCCTGTGAATTTTTTTGCCCGCATTACCATTCCGTTAAATATCAACTTAGCCCTTTGTAACTTCGCAAAATCATTACTTTCGGAACGCAAAAAAATAATTTAAACAACAAACGGATGAAACAAACTTTCCTCTCCTTGGTATTTACCATCGCAGCCATCACCATTTTTGCTCAACCAAACAGTGCAGGTCGCTCCGTTTTAGATCCAGCTTACGAGCCATTTTACCATGGCGTAGCCAGTGGCGACCCACTGCCCGACAGAGTTATTCTTTGGACACGCATCACCACCAGCGCGCTTACCGAAAATGTTACTTGGCAAATTGCTACCGATGTAAATTTCAACAACGTAGTAAACAGCGGAGTCGTTACTACAGATGACACAAAAGATTTTACGGTGAAAGTGGATGCCGCAGGTTTGCAAGCAAATACTTGGTATTACTACCGCTTCAATGGGCAAGGCAAATATTCTATCACAGGTAGAACGCGCACTGCACCAACAACGGGCGTTACTAATTTGCGTTTTGCCGTATTGAGTTGTTCAAACTTACCAAACGGATATTTTCATGCCTACAGAAACATTGTAGATAAAAATGAAGTGGATGCAGTGTTGCATTTGGGCGATTATATATATGAGTATAAAACCAATTCGGCTGTGCCAAATGATACCACCAGAAAACATGAACCCGACAACGAAATACTTACGCTTGCTGATTATCGCATGAGACACTCTCAATATAAGTTAGATGCTGACCTACGCGAGTGTCATCGTCAGTTCCCTTTCATCTGCGTGTGGGACGACCACGAAACCACCAATAACAGTTGGAAAGGTGGTGCCGATAATCACACACAAGGCACCGAAGGCAATTGGTATGACAGAAAAGGCTTTGGTATAAAAGCATATTTTGAATGGATGCCGTTGCGCCCCATTTCGCCTACTAATGATTCAAGTATTTACCGCACTTTAAGTTTTGGCAATCTTGCAGATGTTATCATGGTGGATACTCGTTTAGAAGGTCGCGATGAGCAAGCACCTGGCATTCTTGTTTCGCCAACACATCCAATAATAAAAGATAGCACCAGAAGCTTGTTTGGCGCACCGCAATTAACTTGGTTCAACGATCAACTAAAAAATTCAACGGCTACTTGGAAAATTGTAGGCAATCAGGTAATGGTTGCTCCACTTACTATTAACGCGCTTATCGTAAATCCCGACCAGTGGGATGGCTATCCTTTTGATAGAAAAAAAGTGTTTGATAACATCTTGGGCAACGACATTAAAAATGTAGTTTTTCTTACAGGAGACATTCATACCTCATGGGCAAACGATGTGCCGTATGACCGCAGTATTTATAACCCAAGCACAGGTGCAGGCTCTGCGGCAGTAGAGTTTGTGTGCACTAGCGTAACCAGTGGCAGCGAAATAAATGTGAGTGCCGGTATTGTTCAATCAGCAAACCCACACATGAAGTATATTGATTTGTCAAAACGTGGCTATGTGTTGCTAGACATCACTGCCAGCCGCACACAAGGTGATTGGATTCACGTTTCAGACATTACAAAAAAATCATTTACAGCAAGTGTTTCTGCATCATGGGCAGTAAACTTGGGCGAAAGATTTCTGCGCATGGCAGTGTCGCCTATCGCCACACGCAGCGGTATGCCGAATCTTGCAACGGCACCTACTTCGGTGGGCAACATTATCAAAACAGATATTGTTTCGCTGATGTGTTATCCAAATCCTTTTACTAAAGAAATTCAATTGCAATACTATTTGTTTGAAGGAGGAAATTCAATAGCAACCGTGTTTGATAAAAGAGGTAGAAAAGTTTTTGAACAAGCACTGCCAGGCAACACCATTGGTTTGCACGAAGCTAACCTGCAATTGGAGAAACTTAGCAAAGGCAATTACATCGTGCAAATCGTTACACCAAAAGGCACGATTGCTAAGGAGATAATTAAGGTTCAGTAGAAAGGTTTTTAGCAGCGCGGCTTAGGAGCAATACCATGCCGCTAAATTGTTTTCCATGATACAAAAGGCATTCAACTTTAAGAAATGGATAGATGAACATCGTCATTTATTAAAACCACCGGTGATGAACCAAGTGGTGTATAAAGACAATGATGATTTTATTGTGATGGTAGTGGGTGGACCCAACAAGCGCAAAGATTTTCACTACAACGAAACCGAAGAATTCTTCTATCAGTTAGAAGGAAATATTGTGGTGAAAATTGTGGAAGGTGGAAAGATTGTAGATGTGCCAATAAACGAGGGCGACATTTTTCTGTTGCCTGCACGTGTGCCACATTCGCCCCGCAGAACCGAGGGCAGCGTAGGGTTGGTGATGGAAATAAAACGCCAGAAAGAAGTGCTGGATGCCTTTCAATGGTATTGCGAAAGTTGCAGCCATTTATTGTATGAAGAAAAACTACCTGTGCAGGATATTGTAAAAGACCTGCCTGTGGTGATGGATAGATTCTACGCCTCCGAAGATTTACGCACCTGCAAAAAGTGTGGCGCGGTGATGGAAGTACCTCAGTAATTTTCTGATAAGTATCATAGTTACTGCTGATTTGTAATAGTTCATTCAATAACTCGTTTGCGAAACTTTGCGTAATTATTCATCAAGAAATAATTGCATAATGAGGTTATTAATTGTTTACGGAACAACCGAAGGACACACCAGAAAAATCGCACAGTTTTTGAAAGAAGAGGCGGAGAAGAAAGGTATCAATGTTACACTTTGCGATGCCTCAAACGAGCCGGAGCCGCCTTTATTTTTTAATGGTGTAATTGTGTGTAGTTCGCTGCATGTACATAAGTATCAGGCGGCTATAGCGCATTATGTAATGTCTTACAGCGACAAAATAAACGTAGCGCCATCCGCATTTTGTTCGGTAAGCCTCACTGCCGCAGGCGATGAAGAAAAATCGTGGGAGGAACTCAAAAAACTCACCGTTGAATTTTTACATCACACAAAATGGACTCCCCAATTTACAGAATACGTGGCGGGCGCATTGCTATACACTCAATACGATTTTTTCAAAAAGTATATCATGCGTATGATTGCCAAAAAAGCTGGGGGAAACACAGATACTTCAGGCGATTTTGTTTACACAGATTGGAAAAGTCTTACCTCTTTTCTAACTGCTTTTGTTGCCGAAATGGAGAAGCAGAAAGACAAAGTTGGCATAGAAGAAGCGTATTTGTAAGCAAGGGTAACATCCCTTTAAATTTGTAGGCATATCACAATAGTTTTCTTTTGCTTCAAAAAGATTCTAGGTAGAGGTACACAAACAAAAAAGCCCGAGCAGTTTTTAGCTGCTCGGGCTTTTTTGTATATTTCTAACCACCCGCCTGCTTGGCTTCTTTGGCTGGGGCGGTTTGCTTGCTGCCCACTGGCTCTCTGCGCACCACGCGTGCCATTAGTTCGGCTTCGCACACCATTTTGTTGCCCACAAATGCGGTGCCTTTCATTTCTACAATACCCCTACGCACTGGTGCAAGCAATTCCATTTTAAGTAACAATGTATCTCCCGGCAATACTTTTTGTTTGAACTTGGCTTTATCAATCTTTAGAAAGTAAGTGTCGTAGTTTTCAGGGTCTGGGTATTCGCGCAGAACTAAAATACCGCCTGTTTGTGCCAATGCTTCAATCTGCAAAACACCCGGCATCACAGGATTATCAGGAAAGTGCCCCTGGAAAAACTCTTCATTGAAGGTTACGTTTTTCACACCCACCACTTCGCGCTCGGTAAGCTTGATGATTTTGTCCACCAATGCAAACGGATAGCGATGCGGTAATGTCTTCTTTATTTGCACCGAATCGTAAATCGGTGGAGCGTTTACATCATACTCGGGTGCATCGTCTTGCATACGTGCTTTTTTGATGTAGGCTTTTATCTTTTTTCCAAACTCAACATTGGATTTGTGTCCTGGGCGCGTGGCAATAATCTGCGCATTAAAAGGAATGCCTATCAATGCCAAATCGCCAACAATGTCTAAAAGTTTGTGACGCGCAGGCTCATTGGGGTAACGTAGTTTTACATTGTTCAAAATGCCTTCTTCTACCACGGTTATGTCAGGCTTTTCAAAAATCTTGGCTAGACGTTCAATCTCATTTTCGTCAATTTGTTTGTCAACTACTACAATGGCATTGTTCAAATCGCCACCTTTAATCAAGCCTGCATCATACAGCATTTCTAATTCATGCAAAAAACAAAAAGTGCGACTGCTAGCGAAATCTTTTTTGAAATCTGCTAAGTTATCAAGCGAAGCATGTTGCTGCCCAAGCACCGGAGATTTGTAATCAATCATTGCCGTGATGCGGTAGCGGTCGCTTGGCATGGCAAGCATTTCAACACCCGAATCTTTATCAATGTATGAAATAGGATGGCGCAATTCAAAGGTTTCACGAAACTCGCTTTGCTCCTGAATGCCTACTATTTCAAAGGCATCCACATAGGGCTGCGAACTTCCATCCATGATGGGAATTTCCATGCCGTTAAGCTCTATCAGTAAGTTGTCAATTTGCAAACCAAGGCAAGCCGCCATCAGGTGCTCTACGGTGGCAACTTTCACACCATTTTTATCTAAAGTAGTGCCGCGCTCAACGCTTACTACTAAATCAATATCTGCTGGCACTAGAGGTTTTTCTGCCAAATCTACGCGCTGAAACTTGATGCCGTGGTTGGGTGCTGCCGGAAGAAAATTTAAAGTAACTGTTTGCCCTGTGTGTAAGCCGACTCCACTAAGGGAAAAGGCTTTTTTGATTGTTTGCTGATTGGTAAAAGTCATTCTTGTA
>CAZKHZ010000011.1:0-30650 GCA_964552715.1 uncultured Chitinophagaceae bacterium
CCCAAGTACCATCGTGTCCGTTAGTTACTTCGCGCAATTTGTCCACACGTACTTTTTCAATCGCTGCATTGTTTGCCACTTCATCATTTTTAATTGGAATGAAAGCACTCATGCCGCCCATTGCATGAACCTTGCGTTTGTGGCAAGTTTGAATCACCAACTTGCTGTAGGAAGCCATAAAAGGAACCGCCATAGTTACCTGACCTCTGTCTGGCAATACAAAGCCATCCACATTGCGCAGGCGTTTGATGTAGCTGAAAATATAATCCCAACGACCGCAGTTTAAACCTGCCATGTGCTCGCGCAATTCGTAGATAATTTCGTGCAGCTCAAATGTGGCAAGTATGGTTTCAATCAGCACCGTTGCTTTAACCGTTGCTTGCGGAATGCCTAATTCGTTTTGTGCAAACACAAATACATCATTCCACAAACGCGCCTCTAAATGGCTTTCCATTTTAGGCAAGTAGAAATATGGTCCACTACCATTTGCGAGCAACTGTTTTACATTATGGAAGAAATACAAACCAAAGTCAAACAGCGAACCACTCATGATTTCGCCATCCACCAACACATGCTTCTCGTTCAAATGCCATCCGCGCGGACGAACCAACAGCGTAGCGATTTGCTCATTCAATTTATATTCCTTTCCTGCTTCGTTTTTGAAGGAGATAGTTTTTCGATTAGCATCGCGTAGGTTGATTTGCCCTTCTAAATTATTGCTCCAAAAAGGAGCGTTAGAATCTTCAAAATCAGCCATGAACATTTTAGCACCGCTATTCAAAGCATTGATAATCATTTTGCGGTCAACTGGTCCGGTAATTTCCACTCTGCGGTCTTGTAGGTCGGCAGGAATTGGGGCGGCAGTCCAGTCATCTTCGCGAATAGCTTTTGTTTCAGGCAAAAAATCAGGCAACTTTCCGCCATCAATTTCCTTTTGACGAACCTGACGAGCAGCCAAGAGTTCTAATCGTGTTTTATTGAATTTTCGTTGCAGTTTTACAACAAATTCCAATGCTTCTGGAGTTAATATTTCAGCATATTCTGCTGTTACAGCAGCATTTATTTCTATACCTTGAACGAGTGTTTCTGCCATTGTTTTTATTTAAGACCAAAGACCAATGCCGAAGGACAAAGATGTTTGAGAAGTTTTCTAATTTAATTTTGATTTAGAGGTTTGAATTTTAGCTATCAAAGTTTCATCCTTAGCATATTGCTGTTTTAAGGCATCATTATCAATGTACTTTCTTGCCTTTACCTTATATAAACATTTTACAACTTCTCCAACTGACCTAATGCTATAACTTAAAAATCTTTTTTGTTCTGGATTTGACTGACCAATTGAACCCTCTGCAATATTCAAAGCAAAGCTGTCAACAGCCCTGTTTATTTGGGAAGTAAGATTATGCATTTCATCTTTTAGGAAATGCTTTGACATTTGAAAAATATCCTTGCCATATCTCATAGATAGCTTCCAAATGTCGAGTTTTTCAAATTTAAATGTCATGTTTCCTTGGTCTTTTGGATTTTGGCTTTAGTCAAAATTCAATTGCGGGCGCAAAAGTGGAAACTTATTTCCAAAATAACAAGCGAAAATTCGCTAATCATGAAAATTCGCAGTAAGTGTGGACAAAAACTGCTTATGCAACAGCGGATAATTCCTCGTAAGTTTTTTCAATCCAAAAGATTGAAAGTTTGTTGCGAACCAAGATGGACTGACGAACCGAGCAAAAGAAATCTACCAACTTTTTAAACTCTGATGGTTTTTGAAGATAGCCGTCTGCTTTTAAATTATAGCAGTCCATCATATCGCGTCTGTAGTCAGAATTAGTAATAACGTAAACAGGAATATCTGAGAGCTCAGGATTACTTTTAGCAAAACTTAAAACATCTTTACCGCTAAGGCGTGGCATGTTAAGGTCTAGCAAAATCATATCAATTCTGTCACCTATAATGCGCGAAGTGTTTAAGAAATCACAAGCTTCCTCGCCATCATAAGCACAGGAAATTTTAACCATGCTTTCTAGGTCAGCATCTTTAATTGCCTCTCGCATTAATCGTAGCTCAGCGGGGTTATCGTCAACTAGCAGCAGGTGATAGGTTTGTGTAGAAACTTCCATGCTTGAACTTTGTTTATAATCAAATGTACATTCAAAATCAGATTATCAAATATTTTAATTAACTATCTTTACCAACATAGTTGTGAACTGCATATTATTGAGGAAATAATAAATTAAAGACCTTTTAGTCTAGTATGCAAAATTAAATTTGACTGTTTGAAGCATAATAGTCTTCTAATATTTTTCTTTTGATGTCGAGATGGCAAAATTCATACCTATATTTCCATTAAAGCTTGGTGTTTTTCCGGGGCAGTATCTCAACTTGCACATATTTGAACCGCGCTACAAGCAATTGATAAACGATTGTTTTGAGGCGGGTAAAAATTTTGCCATACCTGCCGTATTGGACGATACACTTTATGAATTTGGAACAGAGTTACGCTTAGCTGAAATTGTAAAACGCTATGAAAATGGCGAGATGGATATTAAAACCGAAGGTGTTGGCATTGTACAGATTTTGGAAGTAGTGCGCGAAGTGCCTGACAAACTTTACACTGGAGCAATTGTAACAGATATGCCTTATAAACCCTTAGATACTGATGAACTAAATCCAACGCTGCTTGAGCTAATTATAAAGCTGCATAAATACATTGGTACCAGTTTCAATCCACTTGAAAAATTTAAGCATCCTCTCTCCTTCGATTTGACGCCTTATGTTGCTATGCCATTAGAAGAACAATGTAGATTATTGAGTGTGCAATCGGAAAAACAAAGGCAATTGATTTTGATTCAACATTTAGTAAAAATTATTCCAACTATTGATGAGGCAAATAAAGTTCGGCAGAAAGTTCAAATGAACGGTCACTTTAGAAATGAAACTTCGCCTGATATTTTTTAGATGTTTACTATCATTTAAAATTGCGATAGCATAGTTTGAAAATTGCTATTTATTTGTTGTCCTTTTCACAAAATCATTTATGCAGCGTATCAACGTAAGCTACTACAAAAATAGAGCACATCAGAAAAAGAAAAAGTTAGCTGCCTTTCTAAAAAAACTACATAAGAAAACACCTGCCAACCTATTGCAACAAGTAAAAATTGCTGATGCAGAAGTATGGAAAGAAGTAAGTTGCCTTGGCTGCGCAAACTGCTGCAAAACGATGACTCCAACTTGGAAAAAAGCTGAGCTCAAAAAAGTTGCTGCCTTTGTAAACATGACTTACGAAGACTACTATGAAAAGTACATTAAGGTAGATGAAGACAATGGCGACTTGGTAAATAAATCGCAGCCATGCCAACACCTAAACATGAAAACAAATATGTGCAGTGTTTATGAAATACGCCCACACGATTGCAGATATTTTCCACATTTTATTCGCAAAGATTTTGTAGATCAAACCAAAGTTTATATCGAAAACTTGCATCGCTGTCCAGCAACATTATTGTTGGTTGAGAAATTGGAAGCTGCGATTGGATAAGTTTCAATTTTCTGCTATCCTAAACTTTATTTACGTTTGAACCCGCAAAACGCAGCTACATTCCATTGGTTTCTTGCTCAGTTTTAGCAAATCATTTTTCAATTAAAATTAAAATACAATGCAAGCAGCTCAAGACACCGTTTTAAAAATCACTTACCAATTGCGTAACGAGGCAAATGGACCAATTATTGACGAAGCAACTGCCGATGCTCCGTTTTCATTCCTGTTCGGACACAGTAATGTGTTGCCAAAGTTTGAAGAATATTTATTAGGCAAAATTGCTGGCAACCAATTTCACTTTGTGCTTTCGCCCGAAGATGGCTATGGTGTTTTTGAAGAAAGCGGAGTAGTGCAACTAGGCAAAGAAATGTTTATGCACGAAGGCGAATTGCAGGAAGATGTATTAACTGTGGGCAATGTAATTCCTTTACAAGATCAAGACGGCAATCCTTTTCAAGGTAGAGTTTTGAACGTTGGCGATGATAACGTAACTATAGATTTGAACCATCCACTTGCTGGCAAAGACCTTCACTTTAGTGGAGAAATTATTGAGGTGCGCGTTGCACACCAAGTAGAGTTGGAACACGGACACGTGCACGAGGATGGAAATCACCATCATTAAATTTATTTGTAATTAGATAGATGAAAAAGTCGGGTGTGAATCATACCCGACTTTTTATTTTTTAGAATGTTTATATCACCATTTATAAAATAAAAATCCACCCTCATTGAAGGTGGATTTAATATTCAATCAATTTATAAACTGAAACTATTCAGCAGCATCAGTCTTCTTTGCAACTGCTTTTTTTGCTGGAGCGCGTTTTGCTACTTTCTTTTCTTCGGTCACTTCTGGTTTTGCAACCTTTTCTTTAGCAACTTTCTTAACAGGTGCTTCTGTAACAGCTAGTATAGCTTTTTTTACATTGTGGGGTCTTGAATTACCAAATGAGCCTTTAAATGTTTTTCCTTTGCGAGTACGTTTATCTCCCCTTCCCATAAAATTATTTTTTTTGAATTGCGTGCGAAGATATGTTTTTCAGTCACCTCGCAAAAAACAAAACGTCCCTGCTGTAATAGCAAGGACGTTTTGAGAACCAAAAGCGAAAAATTATTTGTTTACTTTTTCACTCAATTGTTTGCCTGCTTTAAAGCGAACAACTGTTTTAGCTTTGATTTTTATTTCTTTTCCTGTGCGCGGGTTGCGGCCTTTACGGGCAGCACGTTTGCTTACAGAAAAAGTTCCAAAACCTACTAATGTAACGCGGTCACCTTTTTTCAAAGAGCCTTCTACACCAGATAATACAGCATCTAAAGCATCACCTGCTTGTGCTTTGGTAACCCCTGCGTTTGCAGCGATTCTGTCGATCAAATCTCCTTTGTTCATGAGCTTATTGATTTTTGTTTGTGAAAAAATTTGTGAAAGCGAATGAAGCAAGGTGCAACAAGGCTTACAAATCATACCACTATATTTTTTGTTGATAACTGAGAACTCAATAAATTCCGTTTAAAAAATAGTGATTTAAATATTTGATTTACAGCACATTATAATCATTTTATTGATGTCGCGCAAAATGTATGCTGTGGATATTTATATTGTTGAAAGCCTTACTACACAACGTTTTCAACACAAAAATGCGGTTTTCAGCCTTATCGTTATATTCCATCACTTCACTACATTAGCGCGGAAAAACAGAAGTAATGCAGTTATTTTCAATAAAAAATATGGTGTTAATAGTCTTTGCAACATTGATGGTGCTTACCATTCCATCTTGCAAAAGTGGTAAGTTAGATTGTCCTGCATACAGCGACAATCCTGCACCTTCGGGTATTCCAAAAGGCAACAAAACCAAGTCGGGTGTTTTTCCACCAAATATGAAACGCTAACAAAGAAAGTATCAGACAAACGCAATGACGCTTTCCGTAATTATTGTAAACTATAATGTAAAACATTTTCTAGCGCAATGCTTGCAAAGTGTGGCTGCGGCAATTAAAAATATTGATGCAGAAGTTTTTGTGGTGGATAATCATTCAGTTGACGATTCAGCAAAAATGGTTGCTGAAAAATTTGCTTGGGTGAAGTTGATTGCAAACAAGGATAATACAGGCTTTTCGCGTGCAAATAACCAGGCAATAAGAGAAGCCAAAGGTAAATACATTTTATTGGTGAATCCTGATACCATAGTTGCAGAGGATACTTTTGAAAAGTGTGTTGAGTTTATGGATGCCAATAGTATTGCTGGCGGCTTGGGTGTAAACATGATTGATGGCAAAGGGAATTTTTTACCCGAAAGCAAAAGAGGTTTACCCACCCCAGCAGTAGCCTTTTACAAAATGTTTGGTTTGAGTTTTCTATTTCCTAAATCACAAACATTTGGAAAGTATCATCTTGGATATTTAGATGAAAATCAAAATTGCGAAGCAGAAATATTATCGGGTGCTTTTATGCTGATGCGCAAAGACGCGTTAGATAAAGTGGGTCTGTTGGATGAAACTTTTTTTATGTATGGTGAAGACATTGATCTTTCCTATCGCATTCAAAAAGCCGGATACAAAAACTTCTATTTTAGTGACACAACAATCATTCATTACAAAGGGGAAAGCACTAAGAAAGGCAGTTTGAACTACGTGAAGGTATTTTATCAGGCAATGATAATTTTTGCACGTAAACATTTTACGGGCAGCAGTGCAGGAATTTTCACTTTACTGATAAACGCTGCTGTAGTTTTTCGCGCCATCTTAACCTTAATCACAGGAATTCTAGCATCCTCTCTCCTACCAATTATTGATGCTTTGCTAATGTTTTTAAGCATTGCTTTTATTCAAAACTATTGGGCATCAAATATCAAGTTTGCTGAACATTACTATCCCGAAAAGTTCCTTTTGCTTGTAGTTCCAATCTACATAGTTGTTTGGATATTTAGTGTGTTGCTTAGTGGAGGCTACGAGCGACCCTATAGAATCAGTCGTGTTTTTAGAGGTATTGTTATTGGTTCTTTACTCATCAGTGCGGCTTATGGTTTGCTACCGAATGAGTGGAGATTCTCTCGCGCTATAATAATATTGGGTGCAGCCAGTAGTGGCTTGGTAATGCTGCTTACACGCACTTTCTACAATCTATACAAACACAATCAATTCAGCATAGAGCCTGAGGCACAACGCACCATTGCAGTTGCAGGTGATTCGGTTGAAAGAAAAAGAACCATTAATATCTTAAATCATGCAGGTATTGATGCTGTGATTGTTGAGACAGAAAGCATTGCCGAATTAGCAACTCTTCAAAAAATGTTCGATGTGAATGAGGTGATTTTTTGTGCGGCTTCATTTGATTATAAATCAATCATTGAAGCAATTAAACATCTTGGAAAACAAACTGAATATAAAATCATAAACCCTGGCAGCGGTGTAATTATTGGCAGCAATTCAAAAAATACTGCGGGTGATATTTATGCTGACAATACAGCTTACGCGTTAAGCAATCCATTAACCCTTCGCAAAAAGCGATTGATGGATTTGACAGTAGCAATTCTAGGCCTGTTGCTGTTTCCTATTTCAGTTTTTATTGTACGAAATGCAGGCAACTTTTTCTCCTCTTGTATGGAGGTGATTCGTGGCACAAAAACATGGATAGGTTATTGTGGCGCAAAAAGTGATTTTGAATCATTGCCTAAAATTCCAACGGCAGTATTTGCTATTGATAAAGCAAAAAATACTGATGCCGAAAACAGAGCAATGGAACTAAATAAACTCTATGCTAAACGCTATAAGGTGAGTGATGAGTTAGTGCTGATTATAAATGCGCTGATGAGTAGATAATTACTTCAATCGCTTCATTAAATTCTTACCTGTAATTGCAGATGCCGTAAGCAAGCCAGCCGAAAGCGCACCGCCTACACCACAGGTAACCACATCTTGACCAGTCATGTAAAGATTTTTGATAGGTGTTTTAGGGCGCAAAAAGTTCTGTGCAAAACGTTCCACGTCATGGTCAATGCCATACAACTCACCAAGCTGATAATTGGTAAAGTGTGCTGTGCTCAAAGGCGTAGAAAGTTCATAGTAATCAATCTTATCGCGCAACTGAGGTTCATGTTCAAATAGCTTTTCCATCAAACGCTGGCTTAATTTTTCTTTCTTCTCTTCGTACGCATCACCACGTTTCATCCACTCTTTGTCTCTCCATTTTTCATACCACGCATAAGGTGCAAGCGTTATAATTTCAATGGTAGAGCGTTCAGGAAATTCATTTTCCCAATCGGGGTCTTTAGCAGCAGGGAAAGACACATAAGCAACTGGAATCTCAGCATCTGGATTTGCTAGATAGGCAGCGATATTTTTATCATGGTCATAGTTATCAGGAAAAATCCAATAGTTGGCTTTGCCTAAATTCAAAGATGATTTTGAATGGCGCATACCAATGTACAAACACACATGTCCAACCGATGGCTTCACACCTTTCAACTTTGAAACAAGCCCTTTTCTTTCAGCAAGTTCCTTAGGTAATAAATGATTATAGGTATTGTAAATACCGGCATTGCTTACAATTGATTTGGCAAAATACTCATCACCATTGTCCATGCGCACACCTACGGCTTTATCATCTTTTACAATAACTTCCTTCACACCTGCATTCACAAATATCTCGCCTCCTGCAGCACAAATAGTTGGCGCAATGGTGTCGAAGATTTTGCCCGAACCGCCTACAGGATAACTACCTCCACGCATATAGTGTTTTGCCAACACTGCGTGCATCATAAAGCTACTTTGCGATGGCGGCAATCCGTAATCTCCAAACTGCCCTGTTAGCACTGCAATCAATTCTTTGTTTGAAGTGATTTCCTGCATTACTTCAAGCGTGGTCTTGTTCCATTTCAATGCTTTCCTACGCAGCCATTTGCTTAGAAAAGGCTGTAGAAAAGAAGGTATCAGCTTTTCTACAAAGTAATTCATTTGCGCGCGCTGCGCTGCATAGATGGCATCCACATAAGCATCTATTGCCTCTCCATCTTCTACTGAAGTAAAATGTGTTTTCAGTTTTTCTTTAAAGGCATCTGAACCCTTCACAAAGTCATAAGTTTTTTTGCCAAATATCATTTTATCATACACCTCTCCCATGTCTGCCCACTTCAGTCGCCCTTCACTAAGGTAGTTGAACATCTTTGTCATAATGTTCTTTTCATTCTGCATTTCACCCACGTAATGCACACCCACATCCCACAAGTAACCTCTGCGCATATACACATGCGTAAAGCCCCCTGCGGTATAATGTTTCTCTAACACTAGAACTCTTTTGCCTTCTTTGGCAAGCAGCGCTGCGGTGGCAATGCCGCCCATACCGGAGCCGATAATTATCGCATCAAATTTTCCTGTTGGCTTATGTGTAAGATACGACTGAATGTGTTTGGACTTTATCATATTTTATTCGCAATAAAGAAGTAAAAGAATCAATTAAAAGTGAATTGCATTAATCTTCAACATCAATCAAAACCCCAGAGTGGTTCTTCACATCAATATAACGGGTTTTAATTTTAGTTTAGCTTTCATGAATTTGCTTTCCCAATTATATTTTACTGCATCTCTAGTGTTCATAATACTTACTACTTCATGTGGCAGAACACCTTTCCCTTGTTTCTCAATTAGCGAAGATGAAGACAGCATTCCTGTTAACAAAGAAGTTTACTTCAATGCCATTTGCTCTGATAAAGCCAAGGAGTATTTCTGGGATTTTCCGAATGATAGTGTAGCTTATGAACAAGCGGTGAGCTACACCTTTCGCGACACTGGTATTTTTGAAGTAACACTTATTGTAGCCAATGGAAATAAATCTAAAATTGGCACTAAAAAGCTAACCGTGAAGCAGCCATAAAATATCATTTATTTTCTATTTGTGAAAGATATATCAACGCCTACTAAGCTTTCTTTATTGTGATAGGTAACCTTAGTAGTTTTGTCGCATACATTGTTGCTTTACAGATTGTAATTTGCTGAAAAACTTTTGTCCATTGAATTGGTAAGTGTCTTCGTGTCACTAACAAATGTTGAGAAACAATACACATGAAAATTTTTCACCAAAGGCTTGGTTGTAACTACCGAGAACGAGTCGCTTTGAGTATTATTACCTTGCGCGCTGCCAAAATGGTGTATTAATTTTTAAAAGATTATGGCTAAATTCCTGCCGCTTGTTTCTGAAATTTCACTTCCATTGCTAATGATTTAGATTGCAACCCAATGGCTAAAACAGAAATAGAATTATTGAATCACATAACTGCCGAACAAGTAATAAAATGTGTTACAGTTAATCAATACGCGGAAGCCATTCAGCAGCTCACACTCCTTTCTCACCGTAACCTTCACGCCTTTAATCATTGTATTGAAACCCTTGTTGCAGATGATGCCATTGTAAATAGTGCATTCAAATTGCGCATAGCATTGTTTCTATCAGAACAAAAACTTAACGAGCAAAAGATTGAAGAAGCACAAGCTATTGTGAAGCACACTATTGCGGAAAGTATTGCAGGCAATCAAAATCAGGTGCTGATATTGGCAAAATTACAACAAGCTGTGTTGAATTTATATTTAAAAAAGCCCGAAGAATCGGTTGCTATTTTCGGGCAATGTGAATTGCTGGCACAAGCAATAAACGACATTGAAACAAACATACAGCTTGCCGTGTATGGCTATCATTTCTATTCTGAAACCGACACAAACAAAGCAGGCGAATACATTTATAAAGCACTTAATTTATCAAAGCAACACAAGGAAATTTACTGGCAGGCATACAGCCTAATGCACCTCGGCACACTAAATACCATACTCAACAACAATGATGTAGCACTCAATTTTTATGCTGAATCATATACGCTATTTCAACAACTACAATTGAACATTTCGATGGCAGATAACCTCATGTGCCAATTCAATATCTACTATCGAAAAAAAGAGTTTGACAAAGCCATTGCCTGCCTGCATGATGCCATAGCACTTACAAATAATTGCGGTTGGGATCATAAAATTGCCATCTGTTATGGCAACCTTTCCACTGTGTACCTACAACTTTCAAAATTTGAGGAAGCTAAACAAGCAGCCGAAAAAGATATTGAACTCAGCAATAAGTTGAACAACCTTTACAATGTTGGTTTAGCTACCTATCGCCTTGGCAGAATTGAAGCTGCACTTGGTAAAAATGCGCAGGCAATCAAACTAATGAATGAATCTATTGCATTGCGAAAAAACCGCATTTCTAACAATCAGTTAGTGCAGGTGTACCAACATCTTTTTGAGCTATATGCACAAACTGGTGATTACAAAAATGCTTTTGAAATACAATCAAACTTTATGCAGTTGAAGTTTGAAATACTGAACACCGAAAAGACCAAAGAAAACGAAGCACAACGCGCAAAATACGAAGCCGAAAAGCGCGAAGCCGAACTGTGCGAAGCACGCCTGCAACAAACCGAAAGTGAATTGAAAGCATTGAAGGCGCAGATGAATCCTCACTTTATCTTTAATGCACTCAACTCTATTCAAGAAATATTTTTTTTGGGTGATAAAAGGTTAGCCAACAAACATCTTTCACGATTTAGTCAACTGATGCGCAGTATTCTAAAGGCAAGCGGTAGAAAGACAATCACATTGCAAGAAGAAATCAATATGCTCGAAGAATATCTTTCGCTCGAAGCATTGCGTTTTGGCAATTCATTTCAGTACAAAATTGACATTGATAATAATGTAGATACTTACACCTTGGATGTGCCGCCTATGATTATTCAACCCTTTATAGAAAATGCAATGAAGCATGGATTGCTGCATAAAGAGGGCGAGCAACAAATTTCTATTCACTTTACTTTTGATGAAACTAAAAATGTAATCGAAGCCACTGTAGCCGATAACGGCATTGGGCGAAAGGCAAGCGCAATTATCAATCAGCACCGCAGCAACCACGAATCATTCTCTACTGTTGCTACGCTAAAACGATTTGAGATATTGAACCAATCTTCAAGCGAAAAATTCTCTTTTCAGTATTTTGATATAGAAGATGAAAATGCTATTGCACTTGGAACCACAGTTGTTATTGCCTTGCCTGTTGTAGAATAAAATGCTGTAAAAGCAAAACCGATTTCACGCCCTTTTAAAAAGAGTTTGCAAAAAAGCTTATTACTGTTTTAGGCTTGTCCTTTTGCCCTTTCTCCGCATTATAAATTTTGCTAAGATTCGCTAGCTGTTGGCTTCAATTTACACCTTGAAAAAGAGCAAAACTTATGAGCCTATTCTGTACACTTTATTTAAATACAAGCCCTAAACGCTATTTGGCATTCATCAACGTCTCAATCTCATCGGCTTCGATAGGAATGTTCGCCATTAGGTCAATCGGCTTATCTTTTGTAACCAAAATATTATTCTCTAAACGAATACCAATCTTCTCTTCGCGAATGTAAATGCCCGGCTCGCAGGTAAGCACTGCACCTGCCTGTATCTTGTGATACCGGCTACCCACATCGTGTGTATTTAAGCCAAGAAAATGTGCCGTGCCATGCGGAAAATACTTTTTGAATAATGGCTGTTTCTTATCTTGTTTTTTGACATCCGCTGCTTTCAGCAGTTTCAATTTAATCAATTCAGCTTCCATCAATTCGCCAATGTGTTTATTAAAGTCGTAAAGATTGATGCTCGGCTTCATCAAATCGCGCGCTGCATTATGTATGCGCAACACTGCATTATACACTTCCTTTTGACGTTTAGTAAACTTGCCACTCACAGGAATCGTGCGCGTCAAATCAGAACAATAGTTGGCATACTCAGCAGCGCAATCCATCAATAGCAAATCTCCACTTTTACATGGCGCATTGTTAGCGTTGTAATGAAGAAAACATGCGTTCTCTCCGCTGGCAACTATTGGCTCATAAGCATGGCGTGTAGCGCGGTTGCGCAGGTACTCATGCGTAAGTTCAGCTTCTACTTCATATTCAAACACACCAGGTTTCACAAACTTCAACGTACGCAGAAAACCTAAGCGCGTTATCTCAATTGCACGATTCAATAAACCGACTTCTAATGTTGATTTGCGCATTCTCAACTCAGCCAATATTGGTGCCAACCGCTCGTAGCGGTGCAATGGAAAAGCATCACGGATGCGCTGTGCAAACTTACCTTCATAAGTATCTACTTTCCATGAAGCGCGGTCATGCTCATTGGTATTTAAAAACACATGGTCGGCAAGGTGCATCAATGCAAACAAAGTGCTGAATATCTCACCACTCCAGCGCACTTCTTCAATCCCCGAAATGCGCTGTGCTTCAGCCTTGGTAAGTTTTTTTCCCTCCCATGTTTCCAAAAGTTCATTCGGCTGACGGATAAATAATATCTCGCGATGTTCTGCTGCAGGCGCATCAGGAAACAGCAATACAAATGTTTCTTCTTGGTCAATGCCCGTAAGGTAAAACAAGTCTGGATTTTGTCTCCACTTAAATGTTGCATCTGCGCTATCAGGCATAGCAACATTACTTGTAAGTACAGCAAGGCTGTTCTTCTTCAATTCTTTAACTAAGTTCTTTCTGTTCAGCTTAAAAAGCTCTGAATTTATAGCATCGTATCGCATGATGCGAATGTATATTTTTATCGCGCAGGTTTAAAAACGAAAAATGCGTCAACATTTTTGAAACGCTTCAAGAGCTAATCTAAAGTGCTTTTTCTTACACTACTTGAAAATAATCTGGAACCTTTTCCAATTTTATACCACCTTGTTTTGTATCAAAACAGTAGTTCATCACCCCGTTACTTATCCATAAATAAGGAACATTCAAGGTCTGATTGTATTGTAAAATTTGCATCACTACACCTTGATTCAAATTCACATCATGTGCTTTACATTCTACCAACAAAAAAGGTTTGCCATCGCGGTTATAAGCCACCACATCACAGCGTTTTCGTAGCCCATTCAATGCAATCTCTTTTTCAACAGCAAGCAACGACTTTGGATACTTTTTTTCGTAGATAAGATAATGAAGTACATGTTGTCGAACCCACTCTTCGGGTGTCAGCACAACAAACTTATTGCGCACCACATCAAAAATATGATGCACCTCGCCCGTTGATTTTTGTCGAAAATTATAGTTGTCGAAAACAACATTTGTCATGGTTTGGCAAATAAGTTACTTCTAAATTGAAAAACCTATCTGTTCAGAATTATTCGGTAATCTTTAAAAGTAAATACTTCACAATGAGCATTATAATTAGGTGGTTTGAAATACCGGCAACTGTTGTAGCGCGGGCTGCTAAATTCTACGAAACAGTGCTTCAAAGCAAAGTTACTCAACAAGAAATGGGTGGAGTGATGAATCCATTGACTTGAAAAAACAAGGGTTGAGCAACGGCAGTTACATTGTTAGAATTAACAGCAATGGATTAAGCAAAACAAAAAAGTTGCTTTCATATATTGAGTGCTTTTGAATAGCTTAACTAAATAGCACTACATAAAGTTAACCTGCCAGCGAAACGCCTATGAGCTTACCAATGCCAAAGGTTATTGCTGCAGCAGCTAATCCAAACAACACCTGACGAAATCCCGAGAACCAAACATTTCTGCCTGTAAATAAGGTAATAGCTGCGCCTATCAGAAACAATCCAAAGGCACTACCTACAACGCTTAGTGTGATGGCTAATATTCCTTTAGTAAACATAAAGGGCAGCACAGGAATAATAGCTCCGATGGCAAAAAGAATAAAGGATGAAATTGCTGCTTCCATCGCAGAGCCTTGTAATTCCTCGGCATTGATTCCAAGTTCTTCTTGTACCAATATTTGATGTGCATGTGTGGTATCTTTCATTATTTCCTCAGCCATTTCTTGCGCCTGTTGTTTGGGAATGCCTTTGCTCATATATATCAATGCCAGTTCACGCATTTCGCCAGCAGGATTTGTTTCAAGTTCTTCCATCTCTAAATCCATTTGATTCTTGTATAGCTCTTGAGAACTTTTAACCGAAATCCATTCACCTAAAGCCATTGATAGCGCACCCGCCAACAAGCCTGCAACACCTGTCAGCAGCACTCCTTGTTGATATTGAGTAGCTCCTGCAATGCCCATAACCAAACTAAAATTTGAAACCAAGCCATCATTGCCACCCAATACTGCAGCACGAATTGCATTGCCACCCACAGAGCGATGCCGTTTTTCAAATTTAGAGAGTTGAGCACCTGTTACCTTATCACCTTGCTCTAAAATGGAACGTAGAATTTTTACGTGGTTTGTTTCCGAGCCGCTGATAGGCAAATTGTTTTTATGCTTAGCATTAACGATTGCACCTGCAACACTCTTCTCCGTTTCCATCATCACACCAAGAATGTAATCATAGCCAAAAACCTTGCCAATTATATTTAGTGTTTTTGCCCGCCAAGACGGTTTCAAAAATTCATCTATCGAAAGATTCTCCTTTTCGGCAAAAGCTACTGCATGGCTTTTTTCTATCTCACTCATCTGACTGAAAACATCTGACACTGTTGAATCTGATTCATTGTCGGCTAGTTTTTGATAGAGGTAAGAAGCATCCACTTCTGTCTGAATGTTATTACGTTGTTTTTTCATTTTATTCCTCTTTATTTTTGATAGACATTAATAAAGAATAAGCACCATTTGTAACAACCTGCTTTGCAGATAAATCATTGGCAGCAGTGATTTCAGTAAATCCATTTGAATTTGCTCCGGCATTCACTTCTGTCATTTCAAATTGATTACCCGACTTATGAGTGAAGATATAGTCTTTACCTTCAAACTGAACTATAGCCACATCTGGCACAGCAAGCCCTGACGATGCTTTTACTTGCACATCAGCATTCATAAACATGCCTAAAACAAGCAATTTATCATACTGTTCAAAATGGCAATGCACCGTGACACTTTTGTTGCTCGAAAAATTTCTACCTATCAAAAGTATCGTACACACATATTTCTTTTCAGGTCTGTTAACTGTATAAGCAACTAACTTTTGACCAATAAAAAGCTTGTCAATATCTTTCTCAAAAACATTAAGTGCTAAATGAATATCTGATGGATTCACCAATTCAAATAGCACATCAGTAGGGTTTACATACTTGCCGATATTTACAAACACTTCTGAAACATATCCATCAATGGTTGAAGGAATTGAAATACTTCGTGAAATATTTTCTTCGGTAAGTTTAGATGGATTTATTGCAATCAGTCGCAGTTTTTCGCCCAATGATTTTAGTTGAACTTTGAGTGAAGTATAATCTGATTGAGCTTGTTGCAAAACTTTGTCGCTGCTTGCCTGATTTTTATTCAACTCCGTTTGTCGCTCTAATTCCTTTTCTGCAAATAGCAGTTTTGCCTTAGTAGTAAGGTAATCTTGCTGCAGTTGAATGTATTGCTGGTCTTCCATCACAGCAATTGTTTCACCCTTTTGAATGTGCATGCCAGGCAACAACTTTGTTGACTTAATGTAACCGCCCAGTGGCACACTTACAGATACCATATTTTGTGGCGGCACATCAATTTTTCCATTCAATTTTAAAGTAGAGAAAATATTTCTCTGTTTTATTGTATCGGTCTGCAAGTCAATGCTTTTCAATTGCGATTCTGTTAACTCTACCACATTTTTATCAAGAGTTACTACTTTGGTATTGCTATTTTTATTGCTACATGATGCAAACAGAAAAGCAATAGCTATGATGATTATATTTTTCATTTTTCAATTATTGATTGTTGAGTGAATTGATTTCTATGATACTCTCGTTTAATTTTTTTACAACATCCACATACTGGCTTTTAATTCCAATAGCGTTGTTCACTAATATTACCCAGTCGAGGTAATTAATTTCTCCGTTCTGTAATTGCTTGGTGGCTATTTCGATAATTAAATCAGCATTGACGAGTGCATTGCTTTCGTAATAATTTGTTGTCAACAAATTTTTATTGAATACCTCAATTGCTTGCAAATACTCAGCTTTTACCTGCTGCAACTTACTTTTGTAATTGGTTTGCGCAATAAGCACATTCAGCTTTTCAGCCTGAATGCTTGCGCGCTGTGCCCCAAAAAACAATGGCACGCCAATTCCTGCCTGCCCCGACCGAAAGCGGGTATTGTGTTTGTAAGAAACATTATCTGCACCAACTCCATACATCGTCATATCATTATAACCTAGTAGTATATCAGGTAGTAACTTCTGCCTTTCTAATTTTAGCTTTGATGATGAAATGCGTTGCTGCTGCTCCATAAAAAGCAGTTGTGGATTTTTCAAAACCATATTTGTATCAAGCGCAGGAACGGTAGCCATTTTGAATGACATTGATTCTGGCACATAATAATTTTCGTTATTCAGCAGCCAACGTAATCGCAATTGCTGCATAGTAAAATCATTAGCAATTTCTTGCAATTGTATAGCTATTTGCCCCCGTTGGGTTTCTGCTGTCGCTTTCTCCAAAATATTGCTTTCACCTTGCTTCAATCGAATGTATGCTCGCGCAAGAAAGTTGCTAAAAATAGAGTCTGTTTGTTGAAGAATTTTTTGTTTCTCCAGCATGTACAACATGTTATTATAAACCGTTCGCACTTCTTTTTTAAGCGCATATTCTTTCCATGAAGTTTGTAGCATTCCTTCCTTCAAACTCTCATTGGCAACATTTCGCTGTGCCGCATACACAGTTGGAAAGCTGATGCTCTGTGACACAAAAATCTTATTGTCAATGTAGGAAGAATTTATTTGACCATATTCTACACCAACATTTATGTGTGGAATATTCCATGCTGTTCCTCTTAGTTTTTTCAAGTATTCAGTATGCAATTTTTCACTGCGCAACGACAAATTATTTTGAAGTGCCGTGTCAATAGCAGCTTGTAAACTAATGGTTTGCTGAGCATTTATATCTTGAACAGAAATAAACATCAGCAGCGTAATAACTACTGCTATCCCTTTCTTTTTAAAAATGCCTTTTTCAAAAATGATGTAGAGAATAGGCAAAACATATAAAGTGAGAAACGTTGCTAGCATCAATCCTCCAATTACAACTGTGGCTAGTGGTCTTTGCACTTCTGCCCCCTCGCCATTGCTTAATGCCATGGGCAAAAAACCAAATGAGGCAACAAAAGCAGTCATTAGCACAGGACGCAATCTGATTTTTCCGCCCATCAAAACAATGCTCCGCAAATCAGTTAACCCCTCTTCTTTTTGCCGATTGAATTCAGCAATTAATACAATACCATTTAGTACTGCAACACCAAAAAGCGCTATAAATCCAACACCTGCCGAGATGCTGAAAGGCATGCCACGTAATGCTAAAGCAAATATGCCGCCAATAGCTGAAAGCGGAATGGCAGTATAAATCAATAAGCCATATTTCACTGAGTTAAATGCGAAGTACAAGAGCATAAAAATCAATAACAGCGATACTGGAACAGCAATAGCTAAACGCGCTTTGGCATCATTCAAATTTTCAAATGCCCCTCCGTATGTAATGTAGTAGCCTGTTGGTAATTTAAAAGTAGCCGCAACTTTTTCTTGCAATTCCGTAACGGTTGTTTGCACATCTCTATCACGTACATTCAAGCCCACTATGATTCTGCGATGGGCATTTTCGCGCTGTATCTGATTGATGCCATTTACAATGCTGATATCAGCCAAAGCACTTAGCGGGATTTGACTATTAATTGAAATTGGAATCAATAAATTTTGAACGTCTTGAATATTGTTTCTATCAGTATTGTTCAACCTTACAACAAGTTCAAATCGCCTTTCATCTTCATAAACAAAACCACTGCTTTGCCCTGCAAATGCAGTATTTACTGCTCTGTTTATATCTGCAATATTCACACCATATTGCGCTAGGGCATTTCTGTTGTAGTTGATTACTATCTGCGGCATTCCATTCATTGGTTCTACATAAATATTTTGTGAACCCTTAATTTGGTTGCAAAGCGAACCAAGTTGAGCTGCGTATTTCGAGAGTGTATCAATATTTTCGCCAAAGATTTTGCAAACCACATCTTGTCGCGCACCTGTCATCAATTCATTAAAACGCATGGCAACGGGGTATTGAAAAGAATAAGTTACTCCTGGAATTGCTTCCAATTCCTTTGCCATTAGGGCAGCTAAATCATCATAGTTATCTGCACTTACCCACTCGCTTCTATCTTTTAGAATTATCATTAAATCGCTGGCATCAATTGGCATTGGGTCGGTAGGAATTTCACTACTGCCTGTTTTACCAACTACTTTTTCAATCTCTGGAAATTTTTTCAGCAATATTTTCTGACTTCTTAAAACAGCATCAGTAGAAGTTGCCAAACTGCTGCCGGGCAACACTCTTGTTTCTACCGCAAAGTCACCTTCGGGTAATGTTGGAATAAACTCGCCACCCATAAATGACAAGGTAACAAGAGCTGCGATGAACATTGTAACAACAGATGCCAAAATAGTTTTAGGCAAATTCAATACGCGCTCTAATGAATGTTGATAATAGTTTTCTATGCGCTCCATCATCCTATCAGAAAGTGTTTTTTTATGCGATATATTTTTTGATAGAAACAACGCACTCATCATTGGAATATAAGTGAGCGAAAGAATGAATGCGCCAATCAGCGCAAATGCAACTGTCTGCGCCATAGGTTTAAACATTTTACCTTCAATGCCTTGAAGCGAAAGAATTGGCAAGTAAACAATCAGAATAATAACTTGCCCAAACACTGCGCTATTCATCATTTTTCCGGCAGAGGTTTGAACTTCATCGTCCATTTGCTTTTGCGAAAGTTTGTTTATTCCTATATAATTTTTCGAGTGAAAAAGGCGATGTAAAACAGCCTCTACAATAATTACAGCACCATCCACTATCAATCCAAAATCTAAGGCTCCTAAACTCATCAAATTACCGCTTACACCAAATAGATTCATCAAGATAATAGCAAACAGCATGGCTAATGGAATCACCGATGCAACCAGTAATCCGGCTCTAAAATTTCCAAGAAACATTACCAATACAAATACTACAATCAGCGCACCTTCAAGCAGATTTTTACTTACTGTGCTAATGGAGTTTTTTACCATTTTAGTTCTATCCAAAAAAGGCTCTATCACTACACCTTTAGGTAATGTTTTTTGAATTTGTGCAATGCGCTCTTTTACTTTCACAATTACATCGTTACTGTTAGCGCCTTTCAGCATCATCACCACTGCGCCAGCCACTTCACCTTCTCCATTATAGGTCATTGCTCCATATCGTGTTGCGCTGCCTATCTGCACCTCTGCCACATCGCGAATCATTAGTGGCATTCCATTGGGTAAATTTTTAACCACTATATTTTCTATATCTGCAATGCTGCCCACTAAACCTTCACTTCTGATGAATAAAATCGTAGGACCTTTCTCTATGTAGGCTCCGCCAGTATTTTGATTGTTACTTTCCAATGCAGTAAATACATCCTGCGTTGAAATGCCATTTGATAAAAGTTTTGATGGATTGATAGCAACTACATATTGCTTCAAAAAGCCGCCAAAACTTGCCACATCTGCCACTCCTTGCACGCCCAATAGTTGTCTGCGCACCACCCAATCTTGAATGGTGCGTAATTCCATTGCATCATACTTTTGCTCATATCCCTTTTCGGGACGCACCACATACTGATAAATTTCGCCAAGCCCTGTGGTGATGGGTGCCATTTCGGGCAAACCGAACTCCTTTGGAATTTGTTGCTGTGCCTTTTGTAATCGCTCGGCTACTTGCTGCCTTGCCCAATACACATCAACATCATCACTAAAAACAATAGTAACAACCGACAAACCAAAGCGGGAAAAACTTCTGATTTGTTTAAGCCCCGGAATGTTGCTGTTTGCCTGCTCTATGGGAAAGGTGATAAATCGTTCAACATCAGGTGCGCCCAGCGCTGGTGATGTGGTGATAATTTGGACTTGATTATCAGTAATATCGGGCACTGCATCAATTGGTAGCTTGGTAACTTCATAAACGCCATAGCCAATCAGTGCGATTACAAAAAGCCCTATGATGAGTTTATTCCCAATGGAAAACTCAATGATTTTATTCAACATAAAATGTTCAATTAATAATTAGAAAAGGGAGTGCCACATGCAATACTGTTGCATTTAATCACGCGTGAAGCCTAGCACTTCACTCAAAAAAATTAACCGTGTTTGGGCGGCTGCCAAATGGCGGCATGATGAGCCGAGGAATACAATCCGTCAACTACTGCACTGTGCTTATTGGATGAAGTTGGAAAAAGAATTACGCCAATTCTCGTTTCACAAAAATGAAATACGCCAATACTTAAATTATTATTCGTGTCGTGGGTTTTAAAGGGAAGACGTTTGTCCTTATCATAATCAGAATCATCAACGTGATGTGCTACATAGTGCATGTATAAAAAATCAGTGAGCGTCAAATCGCTTGCTAGATGCTTATGCTCAAAAAAATGATGCACCAGTATCGGCAACTTCAGCAACTGTTTAACTTCTGTAGCAGAAATTAAATAGATGGCAACAAATAATATGGCGATGAATTTTTTCAACGAAGCGAAAGTAATCTATACGGGTGCTGAAAAACATGACTTAGCTCAATTAACAATCATTAAGCAAACACTACTTCACCAACTTCAGCAATGTCTGTGATTTTAGTTTGGTTTCCTCCCATTCCTTTTCGCTCTCGCTGGCTTCGGTGATGCCGCAGCCAACGTGTAATACAATATTTTTGTTTTGCACTTCCATGCAGCGCAAGTTTACAAACAAATCTATTTTGTCATTCAGATTCACCGGACCTAAAAAGCCCGAGTAATAAGCCCTATTTTTCTTTTCGTGAAGGTTAATAAACTCAATTGCTTCTTGCTTTGGCAAGCCGCCCACTGCTGGTGTCGGATGCAAAGCTTCTACCAATTCCGTCCAGTAAAAGTGAGGAATATTTTCTATAACAAATGTAGTGCGCAAGTGCATAATATTTCCAGCCGCAACTGTTTCAGGTCCTATCAGCGTCAATTTCACTTGTGGATGCTTTTGAACAATCTCTTTGATGTAATTGCTCACAATCTCCTGCTCGCGTTTTTCCTTTTCGCCCCAATTTATTTTGTCTTTCTTTCTGCCTTTGCTTGCCTGTGTTCCTGCAAGCGAATAAGTATTGAACACACCCTTTTCAAACCCTAGCAGTAATTCGGGCGAAGCGCCAATCCAAGTACCCATGCCTGGCAAAAAAACACAACTCACAAAACTCCATTCATATTGATTGCAAACCTTTTGAAAGAACTTTACGGGATGAAAATTATCCGGCTTAGCAACCTTTATGGAACGCGCTGCTACAATCTTTTCAAAGTTCTCCTTCTTTATCTTTCGCTTAGCTCTTTCTACATAAAGCCTGAATGATTTTTTCGACATCACCCTCACTTTTCGCTTTACAGTGTAACTTACATTATCAGGTGTGCTTTCATTCCACTCCACATCCTGCAACTTGCCAAAAAGTTCAGGCTTAATCAACACCATAGGCGTTTGTTCATCTGGCTGAAAAGGAGCTACTACAAATCCTTCTTCACTCAGTAAATCATTAAAATTCGAGACCACGTTCAACTCCTTAGTGCGTTGCGCAATTACATAAATCGCTTCCTGTTGCGGCAGTTTGTAAAAAGCAAATGGAAATCCATTTGCCACACAATAATTAAAGATGGAACTAAGCTTTGCTGATTGATTTTGCACGCCACTAATTGAACGATAAATGGCAGTATTTCAAAACAAAAAAAGGCTGCTTCGTTAGAAACAGCCTTTTATAAGTATTTGTTGGGAATAATTAAGCAGCTTTTTCTGCTACTGCACCACGCTTCTCTTGAATACGAGATGCTTTACCTTTACGGTCGCGTTGGTAGAACAATTTAGCCCTGCGCACTTTACCTGATTTGTTTACAGTGATGCTATCTACAAATGGTGAGCTAAGCGGAAAAATACGCTCAACACCAATACCACTCGACAATTTACGAACAGTAAAAGATTTGGTTGTACCTTCTCCACGAACCTGAATCACATCACCACGAAACTCCTGAATACGCTCTTTTGCGCCCTCAGTAATTTTGTATGAAACAGTAATGTTATCACCTGCTTTAAAGTCAGGATGTTTCTTTGCATCAGCAAAAAGTGTATCAGCAACTTCTTTCAATATCGGATTCATAATATATTAGTTTTTGTCTTTATCCTTCAAAAAAGGAGCGCAAATATAGGATTTTGATTTATTAATGCAATACACCCACTAATTCTTTTATTGAGTGGTTTTTATTCTTGGCGTATCGGCATCTGTCATTGGTCTTTCTGCTTCAGTCACCAATTATTTTATTTTCGCGCACCATGAGCAAAGAAAATACACCTAATTTATTCCAAGAAATCATTTCGCACTGCAAAGAATACGGTTTCATTTTCCCTTCTTCTGAAATTTATGAAGGCTTAGGAGCTGTGTATGATTACGGTCCCTACGGTATTGAGCTCAAGAACAACCTGCAACAATACTGGTGGAAAAGCATGGTGCAACTCAATGAAAACATTGTGGGCATTGATGCTGCTATTTTTATGCACCCAAAAACTTGGAAAGCCAGCGGACACCTAGATGCCTTCATGGATCCTTTGATTGATAACAAGGACAGCAAAAAACGCTATCGTGCCGATGTGTTAATTGAAGACGCAATGGCGAAAATTGAAGATAAAATTGACAAAGAAGTGGAGAAAGCTGCCAAGAAGTTTGGCGAAACTTTTGACCGTGCCATGTTTTTGCAAACCAACCCAAATGTATTGCGCAACAAAGAGAAGTTCACCGCCATCGAAACCCGTTTCAAAGCAGCATTGGAGGCAAATAATCTGGATGAGCTAAAGCAAATTATCATTGACCTTGAAATTGCCTGCCCCATCAGCGGCACCAAAAACTGGACGGACGTGCGCCAGTTCAACCTCATGTTTTCTACCGAGGTGGGTAGCGTGGCAGATGAAGCCGGAACCATTTACCTGCGTCCCGAAACTGCGCAGGGGATTTTTGTAAACTTCCTCAATGTGTTAAATACTTCGCGCCAGCGCATTCCTTTTGGTATAGCGCAGGTGGGCAAAGCTTTCCGCAACGAAATTGTGGCGCGCCAATTTATCTTCCGCACACGCGAGTTTGAACAAATGGAAATGCAGTTTTTCGTTCGCCCAGGTACCGAAATGGAATGGTACGAAAAGTGGAAAGAAAGCCGCATGAAGTGGCATAAAAGTTTGGGCTTTGCCGAAAGCAAACTGAAGTTCTATGACCATCTTAAGTTGGCGCATTATGCAAATGCCGCAGTAGATATTCAGTTTCAATTTCCTTTTGGCTTAAAAGAGATTGAAGGCATTCATTCGCGCACAGATTTTGATTTGACACAGCACCAAAACCTTTCTGGCAAAAAGCTGCAATACTTCGATAACGAATTGAATCAAAGTTATGTGCCTTATGTGGTAGAAACTTCTGTGGGCTTAAACCGCACTTTTCTGGCTTTGATTTGCAATGGTTTTGAAAATGAAAAGCTAGAAGATGGCAGCGAGCGCACAGTGTTGCGATTGCCGGCATTTCTTTCACCAATTAAAATTGCGGTGTTGCCTTTAATAAAGAAGGATGGCTTGCCCGAAAAAGCGCGCGAGCTATTTGATGTGTTGAAGTTTGACCACAAATGTTTTTATGACGAAAAAGATTCTATCGGCAAGCGTTACAGAAGACAGGATGCACTCGGCACACCATTTTGTGTAACAGTTGACCATCAAACTTTAGAAGATAACACCGTTACCCTGCGCGACCGCGACACCATGCAGCAAGAGCGTATCAGCATCGAGCGTTTGCAACAAATAGTGAACGAAAAGGTAGATTGGCGCAAGGGCTTGAGGTAGCACTGCGGTTTACTAGCCCTCTTTCGTCATTGTACCGGTGGTGGTGGTGGTCACCGCCTTATCTCCTAATAATAAAATTCATCAAACAGGTGTTAGAGTCCAGCTTTGTCTGGCGCAGTCACATTGGGGGTGGGCTGTGTGAACAACTATTGAATTACAAAAAGGCATAGGAGAACAGCCGAATAAGTCCACAATTTTTATCAACGCAACGAACGCTCCGCTCCATGTGCCGCATGGAGCGGAGCTGTGAAGGAATTTATGTGGTGGGGAAAGATTGTGGCGAGGGGGTATTTTAGTTTTAAAATAAAGGCTTACCAGTCAGTCAACCTATATTTTGATTTAAAAATAAGCCCTTACCAGTCAGAAAGCTAGTATTTTAGTTTTAAAATAAGCCCTTACCAGTCAGTCAACCTATCTTTTGATTTAAAAATAAGCCCTTACCAATCAGTCGACCTATATTTTGATTTAAAATTAAGCCCTTACCAATCAGTAAGCTAGTATTTTAGTTTTAAAATAAGCCCTTACTAGTCAGTCAACCTATGTTTTGATTTAAAAATAAGCCCTTACCAATCAGTAAGCCAGTATTTTAGTTTTAAAATAAAGGCTTACCGTTCGGTAAGAGGGCATTCTGAAATCAGAATGCCCTCTTACAATAAGCAAATACGGATTTTTAACTAAAAAATGAGCTTTGTACCTTTTTGCGAAGCAAAAGGGCAAATACAAAAAGACGGTGCTAGTAAGCCGAAATGGGATTGGCTTTTGTGCCCTTAAGGCAATGGGCTGGTTGGTGCCCTTTTGTTGGACTGGATGATGGCATCGGGAATTAGGTGCTGGGCGGTGAGGTTTGGGTGCCATTTGAAGATATTGTATAAAGTTTTTGTCGTGGCTTTTGGCTTCACTTATCTTTACAAAAGTGTGTATCTGAATGGGCATCCATCATCATGTGCACTTTTAGCCCGCCTTTTCCTTCCCTCCAACGTCTCCCTTTCCCCACATAATCCTTTCCCAGCAATCGTCTCGCTTTGCAAACGTTGCGAGCGGTTAAGCACAGCCCCAACCTCATTCTCCAATACTGTTATACCATGTAACCTTATATCCTATCTGTTTTCCTTCAAAGTAAAAGAAGGTAGAACTATGCAAATAGTCAATTGCATGATGCACTAAGTGCCATTCCTTCGCCATAATGTCTCTCCTACTTAATATTCCCTTCCCAGCATCGTATTGCTCGCGGATGTTGCGTATCATGCAGTGATTGCAGTTTGGCACGGCAATTGACTATAAGCAATATCTATTGTAAACCAAAGAAAAACTGACAGGATGGCTTTTGATATATTATCAGGTATAAGTGACGAGGAGGGTGATTTTTTACCCATTATACCCGAAGATGACGACAACAACAAAACCGTTGATATACCTTTAGAATTGCCCATTTTGCCCTTGCGCAACACGGTGCTTTTTCCGGGGGTGGCTATACCTATCACGGTGGGCAGAGACAAAAGCATACTGGCTGTCAAAGAGGCATACAAAAGCAAGAAACTGATAGGGGTGGTAGGACAACTTGACCCAAACATAGAAGAGCCGGAATACAAAGATTTGTTTCAAATAGGCACGGTGGCACAAATTCTGCGTATGATAAAAATGCCCGATGGTTCCACCACGGCTATCATACAGGGGCGCAATCGCTTTATAGTAGCCGACTTAATTAGCAGTGAGCCATATATAAAAGCAAAAATTGAATTGCTGCAAGACATCATTCCGAAAAACGATAAAGGATTTGATGTGGTGGTAGAATCCATCAAAGACCTTGCAAACAACATCATCAAACAAAGTCCGCAGATACCTAGCGATGCATCTATTCTGTTGAAGAATATTTCTAATCCGGTTACGCTGGTGCATTTTATTTCTTCAAACTTGAACATTGAAATTGGTAAGAAACAAAAGCTGCTGGAGATAGCTGATATGAGCGAGCGGGTGCAACTGGTATTGAAGTATTTGCAAGAAGAATTGCAGATGTTGGAAATGAAGAATGAGATTCAGAATAAAGTAAAAGGGGAGTTTGATAAACAACAGCGCGATTACTTTTTGAATCAGCAACTAAAAACTATTCAGGATGAACTAGGTGTAAATAATACCGAGAAAGATATTAATCGCCTGAGAGATAAAATGGTAAAACTGCAACTGACACCATCGGTAAAAGAAGCGATGGAAAAAGAGTTGGAGAAGTTGCAACGCATGAACCCTGCCGCTGCGGAGTTCAGCGTGGTGATGAATTATGTGGATTTGGTGTTGGATTTGCCGTGGGGCGTTTATACCAAAGATCATTTCAATATTAAGAAATCGAAAACCGTGTTGGATAAAGACCACTACGGCATAGATAAAGTGAAGGAGCGCATACTAGAATACCTTGCTGTGTTGAAGTTGAAGGGCGATATGAAAAGCCCGATACTTTGTTTGGTTGGGCCTCCGGGTGTGGGCAAAACATCGCTGGGGCAAAGCATTGCGCGTGCATTGGGCAGAAACTATGTGCGCCTAGCCTTGGGCGGTTTGCATGACGAAGCTGAAATAAGAGGACATCGCAAAACATACATCGGTGCCATGCCGGGGCGTGTGGTGCAGTCCATCAAAAAAGCAAAGAGCAGCAACCCTGTGATGATATTGGATGAGATAGATAAGATTGGAAACGACTTTCGTGGCGACCCTTCAAGCGCATTGCTAGAAGTGCTAGACCCAGAACAAAACAAGGCGTTTTATGATAACTACTTGGAGTTGGAATATGATTTGAGCAGGGTGTTGTTTATAGCTACTGCCAACTCGCTAAACACCATTCAACCCGCCCTGCGCGACAGGATGGAGATTATACCAATTGAAGGGTATTTGATTGAAGAAAAAATACAGATTGCTAAGAAGCATTTGTTGTCGAAACAATTGGATAATCATGGCTTAAAGGCGAAGCAAGTAGTATTTTCTGATAAAATACTGGAAGCATTGATTGAGCAATACACCAAAGAAAGCGGTGTGCGCGAATTGGATAGAGTGTTGGCGGCAGTGATGCGCAACATTGCCAAAAAAGTTGCCGAAGGCAGCAAATATAATCCGGTGTTGAAGGAAGATGATTTGCACAAAATACTTGGACCCGAAAAGTTTGATAAAAGTATTTATGCCGAAGAGCAATTGCCGGGTGTAGCAGTTGGCTTGGCATACACTTCGGTAGGTGGCGATATTCTGTTTATAGAAACTACTTTGAGCAAAGGCAGCGGCACACTCACCATCACTGGAAATTTGGGCGATGTGATGAAAGAAAGTGCTACGCTTGCTGTTACTTATTTAAAAGCACATGCGCTTGAAATCGGCATCAATCCAGATGTATTTAAAGGTGTAAACATTCACATTCACGTGCCAGAAGGTGCTGTGCCAAAAGATGGACCAAGTGCGGGTATTACATTGCTTACAGCCTTGGCTTCCTTATTTACACAACGCAGGGTGAAACCTTACATGGCAATGACTGGCGAAATTACTTTGCGTGGCAAGGTGATGCCTGTGGGCGGTATCAAAGAGAAAATTCTTGCAGCAAAACGTGCAGGTATCAAAGACATTATAATAGGTGAAAAGAACCGCAGAAATGTGGAAGAAATAAGTACTGACTTTGTGAAGGGTTTACGCTTTACTTATGTAAACACCATGGAGGAAGTGCTGGATGCTGCTTTGCTAAAAACCAAGGTGAAAAACGGTATTGACTTTGAAGTATTCTTGAAAAAAGAAGACAACAGCAAGGTTTCTGCTAACTAAATAAACTAAACCCCGTCAGGGTTTTCAATCACTGACGGGTTAATCAAACTTTGGGATAAATACACAGACAATGGCAATAGCGCTTGTTGGTGGTTTAGAAGAGGTTTAAATCACAATATCAAAACCCTTTAAATCCTTAAATATCCTTCTATCATTGCAACATGCTTTTATCTGCATCGGTTTATGCTTCTAAAACTGACTTAAAACAAAACGCCTTTGCTTTAGAGCAGTTGGGCATTGATTACTTTCATGTAGATTGTAAAAACAATGCGGCTGTGTTTGCAGATATGGCAAGCATCCGCACGGTATCAAAAGTGCCAATGGATTTGCACATCATCGCCCCAAATCCTGAAGTTTTTTTCGATAAGATACGGGAGGGAAAAATTGAGCAGGTTGCTTTTCAATGGGAAGATATAACCGACAAGGCATCTTTTATAAACAGTTTTCATAATCAATTTGTCGAAGCATTTAAGGTTGGAATTGCCCTAAGTACCGCAACCGAACTTCCATCAAAAGAAATTCTAACAGGCTTTGATTTTGTATTGCTGATGTGCACTGTGCCTGGAGAAAGTGGAGGTGTGTTCGACATTAGAAATCTGGCGCGCATTATTCAATTGAAGTACGAAAATCCTTCGCTGAAAATTCATGTAGATGGAGGTGTAAATAACGAAATAGCTTTTGTGTTGCGCCTGCTTGGTATTGACCTGATTGTAAGCGGCAGTTATTTAATGAATCATGAATTACTTGCTTCGGGCATGTTGAACTTGATGCGCACACCCGAAAGCTTAGATGCTGCCAAACATATAACTGTGAAGGAATTTATGATTCCAAAGCAATACATGCCGGTGCTTAAACAAAACAATGTTGATTTTAAAAATGTGCTGCAAACTATTGAGCAACACAAACTCGGTTTTGTATTGATTGAAAACGGAAAATTTGAAGGCGTAATTACTAATGCTGACATACGTAGAGGATTGATAAAAAAGATTGACGCACTAAATGATATTGCAGCAGTAGAACTGATAAACACCAATGCTATTTCGATAAATGAAAATGCAAGTTTAAACGACTTGTTGAAACTGATTCGCCACCTCAATTTCATTATTTTATTTTTGCCTGTGGTGGATGACAACAAGCAATTGAAAGGCGCAATTCTGCTCAACAATTTACTGCGCGGATAAACTTAAATACAAAATGATTTTACACTTACATAAAACAACCACTCAGGCACAGGCGCAACAACTTGCCGAAAGCATACAGGCAATTCTTATCAAACAAGAGCAGTTTGTGTTGGTTACTTCGTCAAGGGTTAAAGTTGTGCCAGAAGAGGCAGTGGCATTTACTGAGAAGTCCTTCCCTACCGATACCGATATTCAATTAGCCGGCAGAGGTTACATTAATGCTGTGCGCGAAGTGAACTTAGGCAATGGCGTGGTGATTGGCGGCACTACTAACCACACTGCGCTCATCACTGGACCTTGCTCAGTAGAAAGCGAAACTCAAATAGAAGCTGCGGCTGAACTTTGCGTTGAATTGGGTGTGAAGATTATGCGCGCAGGTGCATTTAAACCGCGCACTTCGCCTTATACTTTTCAAGGATTAGGTGTTGAAGGTTTGAAACTGTTAGACAAAATGCGCAACAAATACGGGCTTGCCATCATCACCGAAGTGCGCGACAGCACACACGTAGATGATGTGATTGCGTATTCAGATATTATTCAGATTGGCGCAAAGAGTATGTATGACCACGGCATTTTGCGCAAGTGCGGGCAAACGACAAAACCAGTAATGTTGAAACGCGGCTTTGGCACTACGCTGCAAGAGTTTGTGCAGTCGGCAGAGTTTATTTTGAGTGGGGGAAACAGTAATGTAATTTTATGCGAGCGTGGCATTCGCACCTTTGAAACTAAAACTCGCTTTACACTTGATTTATGTGGTGTAGCATGGTTAAAGCAATACACTAATCTGCCTGTGATTGTTGACCCAAGCCATGCAATAGGGTATGCTTATGGCGTTGCGGATTTAAGTCGCGCTTCGGTGGCAATGGGTGTGGATGGATTGTTGGTGGAAACACATCCAAATCCTAAAGTGGCAAAGAGTGATGCAGAGCAACAATTGAATTTTGAAGAATTTAGAAACCTGCATGCAAGTTTAGGAAAAGTGGCAGAGGCAGTTGGAAGGAAGATTGTGTAGATTCTTATTAAATTTGAAGCATGGCTTTAACGATAACAGATGCTGACCTGCAATTATTGAAAATGGATAAAAATCAATTCAAGATTGAATTAGCTTGTCATTTCTATCAAATCGGCAAAATGAGTACTGGACAGGCTTCAACGTTCACAGAGCTAGATAGAATCTCATTTCAAACGGAACTTTCAAAAAGAAAAATTGCCATCAACTATACTGTGCAAGATTTACATGATGATATGGAAACGCTTAATAAATTGGGTATCTAAA
>CAZKHZ010000012.1:0-30531 GCA_964552715.1 uncultured Chitinophagaceae bacterium
ATGCCCATAATCTCAAACAGGTTTTTTACACTGATTTCGTCTCCATAATTCAAAATGTATTCCACTATCACATCGTCTGAAAGTTGTTGCAATTTTGTTTTGTCAAAATGCCAAAATAAATCTTTGTTCTCTTCCAAAAATGTTTTCAATTTTTCCTCTCTTGTTTCCATAGCTATGCGCCTACCAATCGCTTTTTAATTTCTCGCGCTATATTCAGCGGAGTGTATTTTGCAAAAAAGTTTCTATCGTCCACCCACTTCCATTCTTCTTGCACTTCTATTGGCTGCGCAGCTTCAACCGCTTCTTGTTTTGCTTCTTCCTTCTTTTGCTCTGCATTTAAGTAGCCAAATAACTTCGCTAACTTCTCTGTCATGGGCACGTTATATTCATTGCCCGCAGCTTTTATTAGTTCAATGAGTTCATCAGTTGAATATTTAGTGAATTCATAAGGCACTTCCACCGGCTCTCCATAACCTTCTATCACCTTACCTTCATCATACATTTTTGCCAAAGTGGCATTTTCATATTTCAGATAAAAATCTTCATCTACATTATAGCGCAGCATGGTTTTGAAAGTGCCATCAGGTTTCAAATAGTAGTGAACTAGCTGCGCGTCTTTTTGTGTTACACCAACACCAGCCGCCAATCGTAATCCATCAGACGTATTGGGTGGCGAAGCATGAATAGTGCGGCTATCAAACATCAACACTTCACCTGCTTTTACATCTACTGTGTGCAGATACGGAAAGATGCTGAACATGTGTTCGCTTAAAGGCACAGGGCACTGTGGCGATGGAGAAGGGCGATGATTTTGCATAAACTTATGGCTGCCGCGAATCACACCCATGCCGCCATTATCCATGTTGGTATCCACTAAGGCAATCCAACAAGTGACGGAAGAATAGCCCTCCTCTTCTTTATCCACAAAACTCCAATCCTGATGCGCAGGCACAACGCCCTTAGGGTTAACTTCTTTCACCACAAAACTGGATACAAAGGGTTTGAAATCTTTTAGGTGTTCACCTAAGCGCGGCAAGGCAACGCTCCAAACTTTCTCTCTGATTTTGCGACACAAATCTTTGTCGCTATTGTCCATGCTTACATGAAAGCCGAAACCCTTTTCATCTTTCAGATTTAGGTTTTCGTAATAGGCTTTCAACTCAGCCACCTCACTTTCATTTAATAAAGGGTAAACCACATAGCCTTCTTTCTCAAAAAATTGTTGTTTGCTTTCGTCCTTAAAAATTGGAATCATTTTATACATCTGGGTTGCTTTATTTTGCTGGAAATTTTGCTTCATCTTTTGGTATTCATCGGATGAAACAAAGTGCTGTTCGTATTCAAAAGTTTTTTGCAAGCTACCAAAATTCGGTCGCTGCCCTATTTGTGTGTTGTATTGCTGAAAGAAATTTTCGTCCACAAAGTATTGCTCCATCTTGCCACCTTCGTTATGATAAAACATCAGTTGCGCTTTGGCATCTATCAAACCATAAGTTACAGCAATGCGTGGCTCGTTGCTATGGTTGGCAGGAGAAGCATGTAGTAAGGCTTGTGAAAAAATAAAAGCCTCACCTGCTTTCATGGGTAGCAGTTTCAAATCTTTTCGCAACTCGCTTTGCACATTTTTGAAAGGGTCGTGCAGCGAGGGTGAGCGCAACGCATGATGAAATCTATGGCTGCCATTTATTACCTGAATCGCTCCATTTGTTTCGTTCACAACCTGCAATGGAATCCAAATGGTGATGCTGTCGAAGTTAGGTTCGTCCACTACTGTCCAATCTTGATGGATGGGCATTTCGCTTTGTACACCGGGTTGTTTGTTCAAAAAACAACCACCAAGCTTTTTTATTGAATTGAAACTTGCTGTAACATTTTCACCCAACACAGTTTCAATTTTTTGGTTCACACTTTGCTTGTGTGTTTCATCAGTATTAAAGCTGCTGCTGTAGAAACCATCGGGGATGCTGGGATGTTTTTCAAAGAAAAAATCGCGCAGGGTTTTCACTTCGCTTTCGTTCAAAAACGGCACTACCACATAACCGTTCAGGTTAAACTGCTGTTGTATTTTTTCGTTTTTGAATAGCATGATGTTGTTCGGAAGGGTTTATGCAAACACCTCTTTCAGTTTTGAAATAAATCCTTTCTTCTCAGCTACTTCATCAAAGCGCGGAGCTTTTAATCTTGCTATAAATTCCTGCTCGTCAATTGGGCGATATTTGAACGGAATGGTTTTGATACGTTTTACATTGCCAGGGTTCTTCCAGGGGTTGAACTGCATGTAAAAATCAACATCCACTTCCAGCACTTCCACCTGCTCCATGTTTACCGATGAATTCATGTGATAATGAAGAGAAGGCATTTCAGCCGGAATGCAAATCAGTTGAATTGCCAAACGCAAATCGCCCGTTTTGTTAATGGCAGAATAGTGTACAATGCTATCGTCCAGAATCACACAGTCGCCAGCTTTTGTTTCCAGCGGCACCAAGTGATTTTCGATTATTTCTTTTTTGATATTATCCAATTCCCACGGCACCATAGGTCCGCGCACTTCGCCAAAACGTTTGTGGCTACCAGGCACTACTTGCAACGTTCCGTTTTCAATAGTTGATTCTACTAATGGACACCAAATAGAAACAGTAAAACATTTACGCTCATCGGCAAATGCCCAGTTTTGGTGCAGTGGCACTTCGCCATCGTGCGATTGTTTGCGGATATAATTGGCAATGATGGGCTTGAAATTATCCAAAAGTCTATCCATGTGTGGTTTAAAAAACTCGGTGATGATGTCGAACACCATCTTTTTATACTCGGGGTTTTTATCAATAAAGGTAAAATCGTAAGTCACCAATCGGCTGCCCTCCACGCCTGTTTCTTCGGCTGTGATTTGCCCACCGCTTTGTGGCAGGGTGTCAAAAAACTTTTGCTTTAGCTGCGCCACTTCTTCGGGCGAAATAAAAGGGACTTTTATATACCCATTTTTGATAAATTCTTCGTTCAGCTTTTCATCGTTCAAAACCTTGCGCATACTATAAAATTGTGGCGGTAAAGATAGCAAAAACCAAGCATCGTCTATCAATGATAATTATCAGGCATAATCTACAATCTCATCTTCCACCCGTGTCAAATACCATGCCCCGGTGAAGAACAAAAACATCATCACCCCGATAGAAACAAAATACCAGTAGTGCGGAAAAGGCTCGCCCAATAGCGCAAAACGGTAGCCTTCGATGATGCCCGCCATAGGGTTGAGATACACCAGAAAATGATATTGCGGAGGAATGATAGTGGTGGGGAAAAACACGGGCGTGAACCATATACCAATGCTGATAATGGGCATCACAATCTGATTCAAATCGCGGTAGCGAATGTTGAGGGCATTCATCCATAGCGCAACCGCCAAACCACAACATATATTTAATAGGATAAAAAAAGGAAGCGACAGAAATTTGATGGAAAGCGGAAACCATTCAAACAACATCATGGCAAAAATAATTGCCAGCGAAACCAATGCTTCTACCCCTGCCACCAACACTTTTGAAAGCGGCAAAACCATTTTAGGAAAATACATTTTGCGAATCAAGTTTTGCTTTTGCATAATGGCAGATGAAGCCGTGCTTGCAATATTCTGAAAAAAGTTCCAGGCAATCATGCCGCTGAATGCAAAGAGGTAGTAGGGTGAAGTGGTTTCTATTTTCAACAAATAATTGAACAACACCGTGAAGATGGAAAGTATCATTAAAGGGCGCAGCACCGCCCACGCAATTCCGAAATAAGTTTGGGCGTAGGTAGTTTTGATTTCTTGCAAGGCAAACACCCATATCAGGCTGCGATACTTTACCATTTCGCTCCAGTATTCACCAATGGTGAAAGGCTCGGGCGTAATAATTTTTACAGGCTTTTGTTCGTTCATGATTTAAAAGTTGAGGGGTGGGAGTTGTAGGTTGGGGGGCGAGGCAATTCACGCTCAACTCCTAACCCTCAACCCTCACCTAATCCTAATTAAATTCCCATCCAATATCTTTTCTGAAATACTTCCCTTCAAAGTTGATTTTTTCAATGGAAGCGATGGAGGTTTTCACAGCATCCTTGATATTGTTGCCATAAGAAGTGACTACCAACACCCTGCCGCCATTTGTTAGCACATCTTCGCCCACTTGCTTTGTTCCGGCATGAAAAGGAATTGAATTTTCAACTTCATTCAAACCCGAAATCATTTTTCCTTTTTCAAAATCACCTGGGTAACCGCCCGATGCTAACACTACTGTGGCTGCGGCTCTTTCGTCAAAAGTAACGTGATGCTCATTCAGTGTTCCTTCCTTTACGGCAAATAGTAGCGACACTAAATCGTTTTCTAAACGCGGCATCACCACCTCGGTTTCGGGGTCGCCCATACGGCAGTTATATTCAATCACAAACACCTCGCCTTCTACCAAAATCAAACCGATATAGATAAAACCTTTATAAATAATTCCTTCGCGCTGCAAACCCTGCACTGTTGGAATAATTACCTGCTCATTTACTTTTTGCATCAGGGCATCATCCACAAATGGCACGGGCGAAATAGCACCCATGCCTCCAGTGTTCAGCCCGGTGTCGCCCTCGCCAATGCGTTTGTAATCCTTAGCTTCGGGGAGGATTTTATAGTTCACGCCATCGGTCAAAACAAACACCGAAAACTCAATGCCTTTCAAAAATTGTTCAATCACCACGCGCGCACTTGCCTTGCCAAATCGCGCATTCGCAATCATATCTTTCAACTCTGCTTTTGCTTCTTCTTTGTCGTTGCAAATCACCACACCCTTGCCTGCAGCCAAGCCATCAGCCTTTAAAACAATAGGCGGTTGCTGCGCATCAATGTATGCAAAGCCCTCTTCTAAATTTGAAGCGTTAAACTCCTTGTAAGTAGCCGTTGGGATGTTTTGGCGCATCATAAATTCTTTGGCAAAAGCCTTGCTGCCTTCCAACTGTGCGCCCGTTGCCGATGGACCAATCACAGAAATTTTTCCATCGGGATATTTATTGGTGAAGTAGTCATACACCCCATTCACCAATGGCTCTTCGGGACCTACAAGGATGAGCGTAATATTGTTTTCTAAACAAAACTTTTCCTGCGCTTCAAAATCGTTGATACCTAATGCAACATTGGTGCCGTGCAGGGCAGTGCCGGGGTTGCCCGGGGCGATGAATAACTTTTGGCACAAGTGGCTTTGTGCAATTTTCCATGCAAAAGCGTTTTCGCGCCCACCCGAGCCAAGCAATAAAATGTTCATGCAGAAAATATTGAGCCGCGAAGCTAAAAATTTGCTGTTCTGTTAATGAATAATAATGATGAAATGGGACGAAGGACGGGTATTGAGGGGCGTTTTTGACGTCCCTCGACACTTGTCATTCGTCCCTTTATAATAAATAAAAAAAGGCTGCCCTTTCGGAACAGCCTTTATCCATTATTACTAAACTTAGTTTTATCTGTTGATGCTAATTTTGTGGCTTACTGCAAAGTCGGCACCCGCTACGCGAACGAAATACAAACCGTTTGCAAAATTGCTAACGTCAAATGTTGCAATGTTTTCGCCAATAGTTAATTGGTCTTTACGAGCAATTACAACGCGACCGTTCATATCCAAAACTTCGATAGTTACTTCTAAATCTTCTTTTGAAGAAACCGCAATGTTCAAGTTAGAATTTGCAGGGTTTGGATAAACCGATACACTGTTCAAAAATGCTTTTGCATCTACTAAACCTGTGGTGTAGTTTGCAAATTGAGGATAGAAGTTTGTCCAACCTGCTAACCAGTTGTTAGTGCCGTCAAACGCACCCACATAAGTTGTTGTAGGTAAACCTGACAACTTGGAAGAAGCGAATGATGCACCTGTCAAAGCTGGCGAAGTTTGAGTTGGTTGGAAGTTGAAAGTTGGGAAGGTAAAAGGTGCAGTTAGTTTGGTGTAAACGTTTGCATCACCAGTTGCTGTTCTGTTGCTGTTGGTAGGATTAGCCAATACAATAGAGTCAACTGAACTGGTGAAGTTTTTATCTTTGGAGCCTTCAACAATGTTGTTTTTGAATTCGATGGTATCTCCTGCGAACTTACCTTGAGTTCCAGCACCTTCAAAACGAATACCTTGTTTCCAACCCATAAAGATTGAATTAAAAAAACTTTGTGCACTGTTTCTGCGAATTCGAGCGCCCCAACCTGCTTGGGCTGCAATAGTAGAAGCCTGTGTTTTTGCAAAACCTACTACTGTGAAGTTTGAAATAGTACCGCTTGTGTAAGGAGTTTTGTATGAAGACTGGTCATCATTATCTGATTCAAAACCGTTGCCTGTATCGCCCTCGTCAGCAACTGAGTCAACACGCACAATCAAACCAAATTGTGCCTTTCCGCTCCAGCCATTATCAGTATCAAAGTCATCATCACGAGTGTTGTATGACACAACGTGGTCAAGGTTTACATTGCCGCCCCATAACTCGAATGCATCATCCAATGCATCCGTAACCATAACGTGGTTAATCATTGTTTTGCGACCAACACCACCCAATGAAAGAGAGTTCAACTCAGAGTTGGTGCCGCAAGAGTAACCGGCATATTCAATACGAACATAACTGAACACGCCTGAGCTGTCATCAGAATTACTTCCACCATAAGCATAGTCTGGTGCTGTGCCACACTCAAATACTTTTTGAATTGGTTTGCCATTTGCATCATAAGTATTTAAAGGAGCGTTGCCCGCAATTGAAATTCCACCCCAGTCGCCACGTCTGCGATTGCCGGCAGCTTGGTTAGAGGTGAAAATGATAGGCTCTTGTACAGTACCTTTAGCATAAATTTTTCCAGTAGTAGTTATTACCAAACGGCTAATGGTATTTTTATCAGCCTTAACAATGGTACCTGGTTCTATTGTTAAGGTAGCCCCTTTTACCAAAATCTCACCAATCATCAGATAGGTGTTGTTTTTTGTCCAAGTGGTGTTGCTTGTAATGTTGGCTGTTACTGGAACAACCGCTGCTGTTGCTGATGTTGCAAGTGCAATACCTAGCAAAGTGTTTAGTATAACTTTTTTCATAACGTTGTTTTGTTTTGCGGGCAAAGGTGCTTGCCTGCCTTTGCGTGGAGGTTAATGGAATGTTATGAAATTGTTGTTTAGTAAAAGATGTTTTTTTACTTCATCCATTCAAAATGCAATCATAAGAAAGGGATATTGTATCAAAGTTTTGTAATGATTAAGTAATGCGTTGTTTTGCCACTTGAGATGAATAACGAAACCATAGCAGCAATTGCCACTCCGCAGGGAGTAGGTGCCATAGGTATCATACGTTTGTCTGGTAAAGACGCTATCACTTTATGCAATAAAGTATTTAGGGGTAAAAATCTGGAGGCACAGCAAAGCCACACCATTCATTATGGTTACATTGTGGATGGCGAAAAGATTTTAGATGAAGTGATGGTGAGCATTTTTCGCGCACCAAAGAGTTTCACTACAGAAGATGTTGCGGAGATTTCGTGTCACGGTTCGCCCTTTGTTTTAGAGCAGATTCTTCATCTATTATTAAAGCATAGTGCTAGGCTTGCAAAGCCTGGAGAATTCAGTCAGCGTGCTTTTATGAATGGCAGAATTAATCTTGCGCAGGCAGAAGCCGTTGCTGATATTATTGCCAGCGAAAATGAAATGCAGCACAAGGTTGCCTTGCAACAAATGCGCGGTGGCTATGCCAAAGACTTGCAGCAACTGCGTCAGCAGTTGATAGATTATGCCGCGCTCATTGAATTGGAACTGGATTTTGGTGAAGAAGATGTAGAGTTTGCCAAACGAGAACAGTTGATTGATTTTATCTCGCATCTCCAATCTCATATTGCTGCGCTGGTTGATTCTTTCAAAACAGGAAATGCTATTAAGGAAGGAATTCCGGTTGCCATCATTGGCAAGCCCAATGCAGGCAAATCAACTTTGTTGAATGCACTCTTAAATGAAGAGCGCGCCATTGTAAGTGAAATTGCCGGCACTACGCGCGATTCGATCGAGGATGTAATGCACTATAAAGGCTTTTCGTTTCGCTTTATTGATACCGCAGGCATTCGCGAAACAACAGATACTGTTGAAATGATTGGTGTGGAACGGGCATTGGCAAAAGCGCGCAATGCAAGTGTGGTGTTGTATCTTTTTGATGTGGCTTCTACTTCAGTTGAAGAACTTTTGTCAGAAATCAAATCGCTTAATGCGGTGGATGCATTGGTGATTCCTGTTGCCAACAAGATTGATAAAACTACATGGAAGGGTACTGCTCCTTTCACCTTTATATCAAACATGCAATTCATTTCAGCAGCGCAGAAATACAATATTGAATTGTTGAAAGAGAGTTTGTACAAACTAGCTACTAATAACACTCAATTGGCTGCCAACAACTCTATTGTTTCAAATATTCGCCATTACGAAGCATTGGTAAAAGCAAACGAGGCATTAGCAAATGCACAAGCCGGGTTGACAAATAAAATCAGTGGTGAGTTAGTTGCTTTTGACCTGCGCGATTCTTTGGAACACCTTGGCAGCATCACGGGTGAAGTGAGCAGTGAGGAAGTGCTTGGTTCTATTTTTTCGCGCTTTTGTATTGGCAAATAATGTTAGAAATCATTCTGAATTTTAGATATTGTTTGAAATGAAATCTTGGAGATATACAGATTCACTTAATTTAAACTTTAAAGCGGTAGCGTTTTCTACATTCGCCACATGAATCTTAAAAAGGATAACGTTTTCTACATCCTTCTGTTTGGCAGCATCGGCTACACTTTGCTTTTGTTGCCTGCTTCTTTTATGGCGCTCAACAGTCCCTTTTTGATGAAAGGAGAAATTGGCGGCACTTTTAGCGAATGGACAAACTTTATTGCCATTATCAGCTTTCCAGCAATTGTGCTTACTGGAATTTTTGTTGGCTGGAGTAGTTACAACAGCGATAACCTGCCGTGGGCTTTAGGTTGTATTTCTATGCCTTTAGTTAATCTGCTTTTGTTTTTAATTACCTAAACATTTCGCTGCTAATCGTTGTAACACAAATTTGATTTAAAAAACATCGGCTTATGTTACCGCAAGTTTCGTGCATGTTAGATTGAATCTTCGATTCTTTTTTCCAATACAATAGTTATTTTGAACAAGGTAAGTTGTAATCATCATAGGTTCACACGTTTTCATCACAGGGGTACTTACTTTTATTGCGAGATGGCTTGTATTTACAACGGGGTGACTACCTTTTATTCGGGGCTTAGTTCATAACATATCGAGATGTCTGCATTTCACCTCGGGGTTAGCAACTTTTACTTCGGGATGCCCACAAATCACCTCGGGATTAGCACATTTCACATCAGGATGCCAACATTTCATCTCGGGGTTTGCACATTACATTACAGGATGCCCACATCTCACTATAAATTAGGTCATCCCGATGTGAAATGTGCTTATCCTGTCATAAAATGGTTCGATATATTTTGACGATAGCAGTATTTTGAAGTGCCTAACGCAAGAGCTGAAGCGCAATATTATTTGATTGAAAAACTTTGTGTGTTACGCTGCTACAAATTCACTTAGATGATGAAATTAGTAGAACTTCTTTACCTAAAAACAAGGGCGATTTTGTCTTCATCGGGTTGCATTTTACTATGTCTTGCAGTAAATTTTCAATTATGCAGGGCATTACAATCAGATACAAAAAAGTTGAGGCAAAAATTAACGAAGATTCAGTCGTGACCTTAAATCATAGCGCAAATCAAAATTGGCATTAAGTAAATAGTAGCAATAAAAAATGAGGTTCAGAAGAGAAGACTACGAAAGCCCTTCTAATACTTTCACAAACTCCTCCGCCTGATTTTGTCTTGAAAACTTCTGGTAGGTATTGTTGTAAGCAACAGGTGTTTTGCCAATAAAATTCTCATAATGCAATTTCAATTGAGCGAAAGCCGAAGCGTTGTCCTCAAAGTCGCACATTGATTCTCTACCACACTCTTGCAAAATTTTTGCAGCATCGCCAAATAAAGGTCCAAACGCAAGAATTGGTTTTTGAGTGGCTAAGTATTCAAATATTTTTCCGGTGATGATGCGCTCACTATTCGGCACTGCGGGCACGGCAAACAGCAGCGCGTCAGCACTGCACATTAACTGCACTGCTTCGTTGTGCGGCACAAAATCATTGTAGCTCACCGCATCCTCCACACCCGTTTGTATAATTATTTGCTTCACACTTTCATCTACCCTTCCTGTAAATTCAATTTTCAGTTTTGCATTTTCTTCCTTCCTCAATCTCGCAACAGCCTTCCAAAATGCAGGTGCAGTTTGCGAAGCAAAAAGATTGCCTACATATCTAATGGTAAAAACAGGATTGCGTATCTCTGCGGTTGCAACAACAATATCAGCCTCATCAAAGCCATTCCATATCACTTCAATGCGCTTCGCCCTGTTCTGAAATTCCTTTTGCATAGAAGGTCCGATGACAGTAACGCAATCAGCGCGCCTCAACACTGCTGTTTCTAATTGCTGGTCTTGCTGTTTTGCCCAATTTGTTCTTGGCAAAAATGTATTGGTGAAAATACTTGTCCATGGGTCACGAAAATCGGCAATCCATTTAATGCCAAATTGCTTTTGCAACATCATACCAATTAGGTGCGTGCTGTGTGGCGGTCCAGTAGTAACTATCGCATCAATCTTTTTCGATTGTATAATTCTTGCGCCCTCACTCACCGCATATTTCACCCAACCTTTTCGTGCATCAGGGATAAAAAAGTTGGCACGAACAAACTCGGCTGCTTTTTGAAAGAATGATTTTGAAGCAGCGTTATCCAACATTGCCGTAGGCAATTGTTTTCCCTTTTTGCCACGCAATAAATTGTAAATCTCAAAGGGCTCGAATGTGTCAGTTTTATGAACTTCTACACGCGGGTCAATTTCCTTCTCTAACGATTCATCTAAATATGGATAGCTGCCATCCTTCACCGTAACTACTATCGGCAACCAACCGTTTTCGGGCAGGTATTTAGTGAACTTCAACCATCGCTGCACCGCCACTCCACCCGCAGGAGGAAAATAATAAGTGAAAATGAGGACGTGTTTCATTTATAGTTTTTCATTGCTTCGCTTCAATAAATCAAATTCTATGTCCTCTGCAATTCTAAACCCAATAGCTTTTAGTTTCCCTATGTATAGTTTCATAGAATCAATCAAACCAAGTTGCTTTGCTTTAAAAAGCACACCTAATGTTCCAGTAATTCTAAAGCCTAACTTCAGAGCTTCCTTTCTTCCTTTTAAGTCATCCAATATCAGCAGCACATCACCTAATTCTAAAGCCAAAGCAATTGCAGATGATTCTCCCTTATCAAGAGTATTCTCTAAAATAAACTGGTACTTTTTGTTTCTAACACTTTGTACAATTATCCATTCAGGCAACTTATAACCAAATTCCTCTTCAATCTCAGGCGTAATAATTATTGCGCTGTAAAGACTTTTGAGTAAATCAAGCGAATCAATATTGGAAAGAGCAATCAGACAACTAGTGTCTGTTATCACAGCAACTTCAGGCATTTGTAATGTCAGTTGCTAAATCATCTAATGAACCGCCAAAAACTGAAACCCCATACTTCCCCATTACCTCAAGAAATGTACGTTTAGATATTCCGGCAATCTCAGCACCCTGACCAGCGGTTATCATCCCATCTTCATACATTTTTGAAACAATATAAAGTGTGAAATCAAACGCTTTCATATTTACACTTTCTGGAAGATTTATGACTACTGAACTCATTTAAATTCTTTTGTTGTAAAGATAAAAACTTAACTGTTTACTTCTTCGCTTTTACAGCAGGCTTTGCCTCAGCAGTTTGATGCTGTTGCATTTCGCGCACGTTCATGCCCACAACTGCAAGCAAGAAAATGATCAACAAAGCAGAACCCGCATAAGCAATTTTGTTACCCACCGTAAATGCTTTCGGCTCTAAGCGAAACTCAACGGTATGCTTACCAGCCGAAAGTTCCAAGCCGCGCAACACATAGTTTACGCGCGCATAATTGGTCTGCTTGCCATCCACATAACACAACCAGTCGGGATAATACACTTCCGAAAGCACTGCGAAATTTTTGTCGTTGCCATTGTATTCGTAAGTGATTTTATTGGGCGAAAAGAACGTTTGTGCTATGCTACTTCCTTCGGGATTATATTCGGTAGAAGTTGCAATAGTTTTGAATCTTTCATCCACAATAGCAGTCTCAGCAGGCGAAAAAGTTGCATCTCCAAGTGCTGCAATTTCTTCATCAGCATTTTTCACCACACGAATATTTTTCACCAACCATGCATTACCCAAAGCTCCAGGGTTGCGTTGCGCCTTTGGCTGTCCATCGCTGCCTTTCTGAATCACATATTTGGTGTTCAGCATATTGATAACCTGAGGTGTTCCTTTAGAAATATGTTCTTCAATCAAATCTTGGTAACGAATCAGTTTTGCAGCATGATACCCCCCAATATGATTGTGATGATAAGAAGTGATGGCATCATTGAAAGGGTCGCGAGAAAGGTTGTAAACGCGATAGTTTACATCTGTATCACGCAAAATTTCGGCATCGGCTTGTGTCATAGCAAATGAAGTTTCATAGTCTGTTTTCTCAACAAAATTATCATCATTCAAATAACGTTTGCCTACGCTCCAACCATCTACCAACATCATCAAACCTAGGCTGCCAATCAATACCAACTCAGACACTTTTTTCTGAATAAAAAACCATAGCAAACCAAAAGCTACCGCCACTAAAAACAAAGCTCTGAAACCATCACTACGCAACATATCGGCACGGTCTTGTTTCAATGCATCGGTAAGAAAGGTTAAGCCTTGTTCGTTCATTTGCTTATCGCTTTCGGCTGCAAAACCAAAAAACATACTTCCGAATACACCAAATATCAAAGCAAGTCCACCCGTGATGCCCGCAGCAATCATCAATTGCTTCTTTGTCTTTTCTACATCAATTTTTGATTTCAACAATTCATTCAAACCCAAAAATCCAACCAATGGAAACAGAACTTGTGCTATCACCAATGCCATAGAAGGTGTGCGAAATTTATTGAAGAACGGAAGTGTTTCAAATGCAATTTTGAAGAACGGTGTGTTGTGTCCAAAAGCTAACAAGAATGAAATGACACTCAACGCAACCGCCCACCACTTCAAGGTGTTTTGCCACGCAAGCAAGGCAAACAAAAACAAGAAAACAACAATAGCACCAAAGTAAACTGGACCAGAAGTAAAAGGCTGATTACCCCAATATGTTGGTGCCTGTTGGGCATAAGAAAGCGGATAACCTTTTTGTTGCAATGCCTTTCCAAAATTTGAATCTTCGCCAATATCTGTGCCGCTGCCTCCTCCTTTTATATTAGGTAACAACACACTCAAAAATTCAAAATCGCTAGCACCATAACTCCAACGAGATGCATATTCAAAATCTAAACCTCCATCTGTGCTTGCTTTTTTGCGCGTCAGTTCGCTGCTGCCACCACGAATGGTTTCTTTGCCGTAGTCGCGTGTCATCCACAAGTTGGCAATGTTTGGCACCACGGCTAATGCAACCGCAATAAAAAGTACACCTGTTGCCTTTGCAAAGTGTGGTAAGTTCTTTTGTATCACCGCATTTATCAATTCATACAAGCCAAGCAAGCCCACCATTATCATCAGGTAATAAGTTACTTGCAAATGGTTAGCGGCAATGGCAAGCGAAAGTGAGAACGCAGTGAGCGCGGCACCCGCCAAAATATTTCTTCGATAAGCTAACAATACACCACCCAACACAGGAGCCATCAAAGCCATAGCCTGCACTTTAGTATTGTGTCCTGCTTCAATAGATATGAGCGTAAAAGAAGACAGCCCGAATGCGACCGCACCTGCAATTGCCAGCCATTGGCTTACACCAAAGCAAAGCAACAAAACATAAAAGCCAATAAAATGCAAAAATACCAGTGAACTCACATCTGGGAAAATGCTGTTTACACCCATCATAAATTTCGACACAAGATTGCCCGGATACACTAAAGAAATCTGAGCAGAAGGCATTCCCGAAAAAGTGCGGCTTGTCCAAAGCGCAGGGTCACTGGGGTGTTTTTTATTCCAGTCTAAAATTTCTTCGCTCATGGCTTTCCATTGAATGATATCGCCTTGTCGCAAAATCATTCCTTGAAAGTTGGGCATGAAATAAATGAATGTGAGAGTCGCAAAAACTGCAATGGCAATAAAGTGCGGTGTGAAACGCTTCAGCATGAATTAGATTTGAATTTGGGCGAAAATAGATATTTCCGCAATTGATGTGTTCGGCATTTCTACCTCTGTGTAAAAAGCAGCAGTAAAATTCTTTTAATACTCTCTGTCAATCGAAATTTTTTCTACAGGATTTGCCGTCATTTCCGCATACTCTTTTCGGTTGCGTACAATTTCTAAACCCGTAAAAATTGCATTGCGCAAAGAACCCGCAGAAGCAGCATCCTTGCCTGCAATATCATAAGCCGTACCATGGTCTGGCGAAGTGCGCACTACCGGCAAACCCGCAGTAAAGTTTACCCCTGTATCAAAAGTAAGTGTCTTAAAAGGCACTAAGCCTTGGTCGTGATACATTGCCAACACTGCATCAAAATGGCGATAGTGATGCGAACCAAAAAAGCCATCTGCCGCAAAGGGTCCCAACACTATCATGCCTTTATCTTTGGCACGATTTACTGCTGGAACAATAATGTCTTTCTCTTCTTTACCTAACAAATTATTATCGCCTGCATGAGGATTCAAACCCAACACCGCAATGCGCGGTTTATGAATCATAAAATCCTGCTTCAATGAATGATACAACGCCTCAATTTTTGCGTAAATCGTATTGATGTCAATTGCGCCCGCAACATCTTTTATAGAAAGGTGATTGGTAACCAAACCTACGCGCAGCACTTCATCACACAATATCATCATGCTTTGAGTTGCGCCTACTTCAGCAGCAATATATTCCGTTTGCCCTCTAAAATCGGGATGATGCACTGCAATGGTTTGTTTGTTTACAGGTGCTGTAACCAACAAATCAATGGTACCATCTTTCAAATGCGCAATACCTGAATTCAAAGCAATCATAGCGAGCGCGCCAGCTTCTTCCGATGCTTCGCCAATTTTTATTTGCGCTTGCTCTGTCCAGCAGTTTAAAACGTTTGGCAACTTCGGGTTTAGCTTTTCTAGCGTAGTAATTTCGTGCATTAAAAAGTTCTGCACCTTCAACAACTTTGCATGATAACTCATCACTGGGCGCGAACCAAAAATTACATAATCTGCAATGCGAAAAAGTCGCTCGTCCGAAAGTGTTTTAATGATTACTTCGGGTCCTATGCCATTGTAATCGCCTATGCTGATACCAACTACTGGTCTATGTTCCATCACAAAAAATTAAACCCAATAAGTTTTAAAAACCTATGAGGTTTGTTGATTAATATTTTTTCAAAAACTCGAACAACAATCGAATGCCCACTCCTGTGCCGCCTGTGCCGCGATACTCGCTTTCGGTTGTGGTGAATGCCGTGCCGGCAATGTCTAAGTGCAACCACGGATAGTCCGTAAATTTCTCCAAAAATTTTCCTGCGGTTATCATCCCTGCCATTTCACCACCAATATTTTTTTGATCGGCAATGCTGCTGTTTAGCATTTTTCCATATTCTTCCCACAATGGAAATTCCCAAACCTTTTCAAAGGTTTCTAAGCCCGTAGCTTCCAATTTATCCTTCACTTCTTTTTTTGCAGTGCCCATGTATGCCGAAGCATGGGTTCCTAATGCGCGCATTGCGGCTCCTGTCAATGTAGCCACATCCACCACCAATTCGGGTTTGTAACGTTTTGCAAAATGCAAAGCATCAGCAAGAATCATACGCCCTTCGGCATCGGTATTCAACACCTCTACTGTGCTACCATCCATCATATTAATTACATCACCAGGTGTGTATGCAATTTCGCCTGGGCGGTTATCCGTAGCTGGAACTAATGCCACAATGTGCAAAGGCAATTTTGCTTTTGCAGCGGCATAAATAGTTGCCGTAACACAAGCCGCCCCAGCCATGTCGCATTTCATCTGATCCATTGAGTTGCCAGTAGGTTTCAAACTCAAACCTCCCGTGTCATACACCACGCCTTTTCCAACCAAAACAATAGGCTGTTTGTTTTTGTGCTTTGCAGGCTTGTATTCTATCACCGAAAAAGTGGGCGGGTCTTGGCTGCCTTTGTTTACCGAAAGCAAACCGCCCATTTTCAAGCTTTCAATTTTCTTTTTATCAAACACTTCTGCTTTGATGCCTGCCTCTTTAGCCATCGCTTTTATTTCGGCACCCAATTGCACAGCCGTCAAAAACATCACAGGCTCATTCACCAAAGTTTTTGCGCGATACACTGCGTCCACCACAATGTTCAATTCATCTACCGCAGCTTTAGTTAAAGAGCTTTTATCCACCAAAATTTTCTTCAGCGATTTTTCGTTTTTCTCTTTGGTTACATATTTCAAAAAGCTGTAGTTGCTTAATGCCAAACCTTCCAAAAATGATTTTATAACCGTAGTTATACCAGTCGCATTTGAAACAGCAACAGAATCCAATTTATTACCATTGATACTGCGCGAAATTTGATAACCAAACTTACGTGCCGATTCGTCAATCTGCCACTGCTCGCCTTTGCCTTCAACGTTGATTATATATAGCACTTCGCTGCCCGAATTCAACACAAAAGGATTTACTTTTTGCTTAAATTTTGCCTGTGCAGTTTTTGCCAAATCCGCAGAAACAATATTTGAAACCGACTTCCAGTCTGTTTTGTCATTTACCAATAAAACAAGGTTACTCGCCTTACTTACGTCATTGCTTTGTGTTATGATTGCGCTCATTGTATTTTACGTTGTTATTAAAGTGGGGCGAAGATAGCAAACAGAGGTACATTTGGCAGGCGAAGTGCGCGTACTTGATTTTACTTTACTTGTTTAGGAATATTATGCTGGGTAACAGCGTAGTTTTAAGGCAAATGAAGATACATTTGGCGCGCAAAATAAAAACACCGCGCTTGTCCATAGGGCAGGCTAACGAACAAACACAAATGGGGGACGAACTAAAAAAATCGCTTGGGCAGCATTTCTTAACGAATGAAGCCGCGCAACTTAAAATTGCCGAAGCCATTGGCGATTTAAGTGCTTATCAAACGGTGATTGAAATCGGACCCGGCAAAGGCGCGCTCACACAGCATTTGCTAAAGCAAAATCATGAAAATTTATGGTTGATAGAATTAGATAATCGCTGGGCGGCATGGCTCAAATCGAATTTTGCAGCAAAACATTTCGACCATGGAAAAAGAATTTTGAATGAAGATTTTATGAAGCTCGACATGTCAAAATTCAAAGCCCCGATACATGTAATTGGCAATTTTCCATACAATATTTCATCGCAAATAGTTTTTAAAATTATTGATGAAAAGCAAACGGTGCAGGCACTTACGGGTATGTTTCAAAAAGAAGTGGCAAAGCGCATTGCCGCCCCACCGGGCAAAAAAGATTATGGGGTGATAAGCATACTGGCGCAGGCAAGTTACGATTGCACCTATCTGTTTGATGTGGCTGCGGAATGCTTTTCGCCACCGCCAAAAGTAGTGAGCGGAGTTATCAGAATGGAACGCCACAATCGCCCTTTAGGCTGCGATGAAATACTTTTTAAAAATCTGGTGAAGCAGGCTTTTACGCAGCGCAGAAAAACTTTGCGGAACAGCATCAAATCTTTTTTGCAAGGTAAAAATGTGGACGCAAAAATTTTAGATAAACGCCCCGAACAGTTGAGCGTGCAGGAATTTAGTGCTTTAGTAAATTCTATTGCTTGAGAAGAGGCGAGGGACGGATGTCAAGGGACGTACAATGAGTAAAATTTAAGAAGAGAAACTAAGTATCAAAATCTGAGCAAAATGAAAGCTGTTTTAATTACTGAGCCTGTGCATGAATTGCTGCCGAAAGGCTTGCAAGCATTAGGCTTTGAGGTGATTCACCTGCCCCTAATTCAGCGTAAAGAGGTATTGGAAATCATCCACAATTTTGAAGGGCTCATCATCAACAGCAAAATTATTGCCGATAAGGAACTATTAGATATGGCAACCAAATTAATGTTCGTTGCGCGCTGCGGCTCGGGCAAAGAAGTGATGGATATTCCCCTAGCAACCTTGCGTGGCATTGAGTGTCTCACTTCACCCGAGGGCAACAGGCAGGCAGTGGCAGAACATGCACTGGGTATGTTGCTTTGCATCATGAATAATGTGCAAAAGGCGCACAACGAAATCCGAAACAAACAGTGGATTCGCGAAGCGAATCGCGGGCACGAACTTTTTGGGAAAACCGTGGGCATCATCGGCTATGGAAACACGGGCGAAGCTTTTGCAAAAGTGCTTGCGGGTTTTAATGTAAAGGTGTTGGCTTACGATAAGTTCAGGAATGGATTCACAGAAGGCTATATCCAAGAAAGTTCATTAGCCTCTATTTTTGAAGAAGCAGAAGTGGTGAGTTTACATCTTCCGCTGACATCAGAAACAAAGCATTTCGCAAATGATGATTTTTTCAATGCCTTTAAAAAAGAAATCTGGTTTGTGAATACATCTCGGGGTGTTTGTGTAGAAACTCCTGCCTTACTGAACGCTTTAGAAAATGGTAAAGTAATTGCCGCAGCATTGGATGTTTTAGAGAATGAAAAAATCAATTCATTAAATAAGGAAGAAGAAGTGTGGTTTGAAAACCTTATTGCTAATGAGCGCGTGTTACTTTCCCCTCACATTGCCGGTTGGACATACGAATCGAAAAGAAAAATAGCCGAAGTGCTGCTCGAAAAAATAAGCAGGCTTTATTAAGGGTTCAGGTTCTTGTAAAGAATTGCAGAAACACCTGCAATCACATCCTCCAACACCTCAAAACTCGCGCCTCTTGTCATTATACAAACCAGATAAGGACCTGATGGGGAATAAACAATGCCACAATCATGCAATTGTTTAATGTTATTGTCGGCAAAAGCCCTTTCACCAAATTTATGCGCCACAATAGTGCCAGCAGGAACACCAGCAACAATGCCCTTATGAAAATCTGCAGAAGCTAAAATTTGTAAGGCTTTTTCAGACATTGTTCTACTTAAATAAGTAGCGTTATATAGAATTCTAAAAAATGAAGAGTAATCTTTCACAGACATAATATCAACCTGATTAGCCATATCAGGAACAACCAAGCCAACATCTTCCAATGTTTTTTCAATACTGTTAGGGGGCAGATTTATCAAAATTAAGTTCTTCGCATCATTATCAGAGTATGCAATCATTTTGAAAAGCAAATTCTCAACAGTATATGACTTGCCCATTTGTACCAATCCTGTATCTAAAATATTTGGAATCACATCGTCTAAATGCCTGTCGAAGAGAAACTTTTTCTTAAGAAAACTTGGTTCATCCTCTGCCCTTTTCAATGCGGCTAGCATCACAGGTAACTTCAGCAAACTTGCAGGAGAATAATTTGCATTTTCATCAATGCCTAACCATGGACCGTTATTCAAATCGCGATAGTAAACTGATATGTGTGAAGCTTTTCCTTCGCTCTTAACACCTTCCGAATAGCTAATTAAATCATTCCTCAATATTGCAGAATAGGCGGTATTAACTGGCTCGAAGTTATCGCACTCCAAAAGCGGGTTAATGTATTTAAATCCACCTGAGCGCATCTCAGTCATTTTCTCATTGCGCTCCCTTTTGTCTGCGGAGGTAGTCTCTGATTTTTGCGATAAATTACCTGTAAAATAACCAATTGACCCACCTACAATAAAAGATGTACCCAACCATATCAGGTTTATTTTCTGCGATAAAAAACTCATGTTAATGTTCTATCTAAAATTATTTTTTTTATTGGGGCGCGCAATATTATAGAAACGTTTCTTGATTTGCCTAATATTATGAGACAAAACTTATTGAGAATCTTACATGGAATTACGAATCTTGAAAGACTTGATTTTGAGAAGTTTACAACGAAACCTAATGCAGTATTGATTGTTGCAATTATTGCGCTTTTAAGATTATCGGTGAACGGGCAAAACCCCTCATATTCTCCCTTGCAAAATCTTACTACTTCAAAAGTGCTTCCTGAGAGGATTATGATACAAAAGGCAAACAATAACCTTGACCTTGTCTTTTTTAAAGGGAAATTTTATCACGCATTTAGAACTGCGCCTTCACATTTTGCTTCCAAAAAAACAGTGCTGTATGTGGTGAGTTCAAACGATAGAAAAACTTGGAAATATGAAACCGAATACAGTTACCAAAAAGATATTCGCGAGCCAAGATTTACTATACTAGGCGATTCCCTTTTGCTGTACTTTTTTATTGGCGGCACCAAACCATTAAAATTTGAACCTGAGGAAATTCAAGTGTCAAAAACTTCTGGCGAAGGTTGGACAAATGCTGAAAATATTGGCTTAGACGGCTTTGTGCCATGGCGCGTGCGCAACAGAAACGATACGCTTTTTATGTCATCATATTACGGCAGGAATCTTTACAGCAAAAATCATCAATCAGACTTGCGTTTGTTTTTCAGCACAGATGGTATTGGATGGTATAAGCTGACAACACAATCGCAAATTGATTTACCACATGCCGAGGAAGGTGAGTTTATTTTTGCGAGTGATGGTTGTATGTATGCAACAGTCCGTTTAGAAAGTAATGGCGCATTGATTTGCAAAGGAGATAATTGCGCACCCGAAAAATGGACGTATAAACGTACAAAATATAAATACGACAGCGCCTTGCTTTTTGAACATAACAATGATGTTTATCTGATTTCACGAAGAAATATGAATGGGGAAATAGATAAGGTAAAGCACAGAAAAAATGAAAAAAAGGCAAGGTTGAGCAATCTTATTAAATACTCAATCACCAAAAAGAGAACTGCATTATTCAAATTAAACAAAGAAGATTTATCGCTCACACACATTCTTGATTTCCCAAGCACTGGCGACAATGCCTTTCCTGCTATCGCTAAAATTGACACTAATAATTATTGGCTGATGAATTACAGTAGTGATATTACTAAGCGTGAAAAGAACTGGATTTCTGGGCAGCTTGGTAAAACATTCATCTATGAAACTGTTTTGACGTTCGATTAATAAACATCCGTCCACAAATAGTGGAGCTATGTCGCGGTGAAAACTATTTTTGTCCAAGTATTTATGCAAGCAATCTATTTTAAAGAGATAAAACAGTTTTTTAGTTCGCTAATGGGTTATGTGGCGTTGATAGTTTTTTTGTTGACGCTTGGCTTATTCCTCTGGATTTTCCCCGACACTAATATTCTTGACTTTGGCTATGCCAATATTGACGGGCTTTTTGCGCTTGCACCATACATTTTTATGTTTCTGATTCCTGCAATTACCATGCGTACTTTTGCTGAGGAGATAAGCACTGGCACTTTTGAGTTGTTGGCTACTCGTCCGGTTACCGAAATGCAAATTGTGGTAGGCAAATATCTGGCGGCTGTTACGCTTATTCTCATTGCATTGATTCCAACATTCACTTATTACATTACTGTTTCACGGCTTGCAGTGCCCGTTGGCAATGTTGATACTGGTGGTATTCTTGGTTCTTATTTCGGTCTATTCTTTTTGGGTGCAGTGTTTGCCGCTATTGGAATTTTTGCATCATCCATCACACCCAATCAAATCATTGCTTTTTTGTTTGGTGTGTTGCTGTGTTTCTTGTTTTACCAAGCGTTTGGCTACCTAGCCAAGCTGGGTATTTTCTTTGGCAAAAGTGATTTTATTGTGGAGCAGTTAGGCATTGATGCGCATTACCTTAGCATGAGCAAAGGCGTTGTGGACACACGTGACGTTGTCTATTTTATTAGCGTAATTTTTGCATTTCTATACTTTACAAAAACTGCCTTGAGCGCAAGGAAATGGTAAGGTATTTTAAATGAAAGTCTTTATTGCAATTGAAGTATTGATTTAACTTCAACAACCTTTAATAAAAGCCAACATCAATGCAAAAAAGTGCATTAGCAGGTGCCATTTTAGCCGATGCGTTTTTACATTATCCGCTTATGCTTTATGCCTTCAGCGAACAAACTGAGGCGCAGCGTAGCAGAAGTCTCTTACATCTGTATAATTGTTGTGCAAATGCCTGCAATAAATTTGGAGGGCTGCACGTTAGCGATAATCATAAGGCAGCTATTGTATGGTTATCTGGAAAGAATTTTCCTTTAGGATTGTACCGTGAGTTACAATCAGGCATGGCGACTCTGCCATTTAAAGCAGGAGTAAAATCTACTCTTCGATTAGTAAATCACGATGCTGTTTCAGAAGGATGGATTAGAAGAAATGCTGGTGAAAAAATGGGTTATATATGGTGTGTTGGTGTAGCTGCTTCTGAAAGAGGTAAAGGTTACAGTCGTATAATAATTGAAAATAGCATCACTGAAATGAAAGCGCAAGGCTTGAATGAATTCTGGTTGAAAACAGAAGACCCTATGAACGTTGCTATTTATCTGAAACTCGGTTTTGACTTAATACATGAAATTACAGCCAATAGTAGTGGAATAAAAACATGGATTTTCAGAAAGAAATAGCCTTCCAAAAACAGTATAAACATTTCTAAAAAGAAAACTTAGCACCAATCACACCATTAAACCCAAAACTTGGGTAACGGTAATATCGCTGATATTTTTGGTGGGCGATATTGTTTAGATTGATAAAAAATGAGAGATACTTTTTGAAGATATACTCTGTGCTGATGTTCAAATCAGCAGTACCTTTTATCAATTGCGCTGTACCATCTGCCAACTTTGCATTAGCCTGTGCTAAGGCGTACAATTCTAAACCAAATAAAATTTTCTCTTTGAAGTTGTAAGTAGTTTTAAGAGATAGATTCAAAGACGGCTCGTGCCATGCTTTCAACTCTCTATCCATATCAAAAATGTGGTAGTCAACAGAAAATAAACTTCGTAAATTTTCTTTCCAATTGTAACCCATCTCAGCATGAATGGTATAAACATTAGCATTGTCGTAAATCACCTGAAAGCGATTAAAATCATTGGTGTCATTCACAAACATTGCCATGTTCCAAACGCGTTTGTAATGAAAGCCCAGATTGTATGAAAAATCTTTTGCCGTACCTTTCAAGCCAACTTGCAAGTCGCTTCTGCGGGTGTTTAGCAATTGCAATGAGCTAGTTACAAAATTGTTGTTCAAAGAAAAATCGCGAAATGAATTCTTATTAAACTGAAACTGCCAATCGGCAATCGCAATCAAATAATGTTCATACAAACGTTTCTCCACAGTAACATGCGTTAATGGGTAAACCTTTTTGCCATCAGCAGCCAAACCAACTCTACCGCGAATCAACCAATCATCATTGTCATAGAAATATCCTACACGAACTTTAAAGATGTTTCGCTGCAATGAAATGGTGTCTGCGGTGTATTTAGAAATATCAAAATTGAAATCAAAATCAGCATGGTGAACTTTGTTGAAAGCTCTTTCTGCGTATGTGTTTCCGCTCACAAACCACTCGTTTGATTTGCCTCTGAACGCTTCAAAATAATTGAACGCCAAATCTTGTCTGAAATTTAATTTCAATTTATTCTCTGTAGTGTTTCTGATGAAAACCTTTCCGTCATAAGAGCGAAATCTTTGAAAAATGTCTTGTCGCTTTTCTACGCTATCGGTAGCATAAAAATGTGTGCGCAGGTTATGAAAACTAAAATCAAAACCTGTTTCGATTTTACCCTGAGTGCCTTTCAGGTAAATACCCACTTTATCATCACTGAAACGCATGTATTTATTTTGAAATCCGCGCATAGAAAGATGATCATACCACAAGCCATATTTCAAGTTCTTAGCGCGGTTATCATTATATGCCAACTGCGCCAATGGTGTTAGCTGTGTACCGAAACCAAACTTGATATAAGAGCCGTTTCTGCGTTCAATTTTCTCTTTGCTTAACGCAATTGGTCTTAGTGGATTCGGTTCAAATAAACTGGATTTGTAATCCCTTTGAGGTAACTGATACACGTAGTTTTGCTTCGTATTTTCTACCTCCGGAATGGTTGGCGAAATGGTGATTTTATCAGCATCCTCTAGCGTGCTTTTGTATTGCTTGATAACAATCATTTCATCGTTGGTGCCGGTTTGTGCACTTACAGAGAACCAAGAATTAAAAACCAAGAACCAAGAAAATGCAAATACACCCTTGCCCGAGGAAAACAGCCTAGCTACTCGCAACCCGTAATTCGCAACTTTATTTCTCATTGCCCAATGGTTTTTCCATGATTAAACTATCGGAGGGCAAATCATTTGTAAGTTTTGATTTGCCTATTTCTTTATTCGTTAGAGCCTCCAACTTTTCGCGCGCTTCCTGCAACACTTTTTCATCGCCTGTGTAGTTGGCAACTATACTTTCTAAAGTTGCTTTTGCTTGAAATTGATTATCCAATGCAGCGTAATTGTCCGACATCAGGATGAAGGTTTTCACTACCCATAACTCGTAATTCGCAAAGCGATTTTTCAGTTTCAAGCAACTATCTAAGGATGCTTTGTATTGCTCTTTTTCATTCAGGATTTTGCAAGCATAATATTTACACTCTGCGGCTTTTTCACTCACGGCTGCCGCGGCAACTTTGTTCAAGATTGGTAGGGCTTCATCGTTTTTAAAGGTAAGATACAGTGCCTTTCCTTTCATGTAGTTTATCTCCACCACATCATTATCCTTCAATTGATTGTTTAGCAAAATCAAGTTGGCATACTCAACCACGTTGTCGTGTTTTTCTAGTTTATTGGAACTCTTCAATAAGCCCAACTGTGCGCTGTAAGTATTAGGCGGATTGGATGAGGCGTTCAATAATTTTTCATACAAATCGAATGACTCATTGTAGTTTTTAATTTCAAAATATGCAATGCCAGAAGCCTTCAACAAAGAGCGCTCAAAGAACTTTGCTGCACGATTTTCGATAACTACTTTATAATCATCATAAGCTTCGGTGAATTTTTTATCGCGGGTGTAACACTCTGCTCTTCCAAATCGTGCTTCGTTGATGAAGTAGCCTGTTTCAAACTTCTTAATATAATTTGAAAACAACTGAATAGAACGAGCACAGTCGTTATTGTTATAGGCAGTTTCAGCAGCTTGGTAGGTTAGTGAATCCTGCTCTGATTGGCTGATGCTGCCAAAGCCCGAAGCCAATTCAACATACTCATCCGTTTTACCAATTTCAACCGAAATTTCTTTCATGGCAATCAATGCTTCTTTTGCTTCAGGAGTTTTGGGGAACTGTTGCACAACTTTTTTGTAAGCTGCAAAAGCCTCTTCTTTTTTGTTCTTGTTGTAAGTAACCAAAGCTACTTTCAAATAAGCTTTTGGTACAAAAATACTTGCTGGAAATTTTGATAATAAGTTATTGTAAGCAGTCATTGCCGCATCATACTTTCCTTCTTCTAAATGTGTTTCGCCAATTTCAAAATATGCTTGCTCGCGGTAGCGGCTGGTTGGATATTTCGCAATTAATTGTTCTAGTAAAAGGACCTTGTCAGCATTGCGATTTTTCAAACCCAACAAAATTGCTTTTTGATAAGTGGCATACTCTGCGCTGCTCCAATTGCTGCTAATGATTTTTGAATACCCTTCTAAAGCATCATCATATTGTTGGGTTACAAAACTGCAATCGGCATAACGCAAGTAAGCATCGGGCAAAAGTTTCTTTTGTGTTTGGTCGGTGGCGGTGTTGCCAAAGTCTTTGATAGCGCGCTCAAAGGCAGATGCGGCATACTTGTATTCTTTACGCTTAAAGAAAGAATAGCCAATGTTGTATTGTACTTGAAAGGGTGAAAAGAAATCATCCTTTTTATCAAATGCACCAGGTATTTCCTGACTTTTTGCGAAGTTGGAAGCCGCTCCAGCAAAATTTTCCTGCTGATATTGCGCTTCACCTTTTAGGTAGAGAGCTTTTGCCATCACGGTTTTATCAATCGAATATTTCAAGCTTTTATCGCACAACTTTTCTGCCTCGGGGGCGTTGCCATCACTCATTAATTGAATGGCGCGAAAGAAGGTGAGCTTCTGATACGTTTCGTTCATGCGGGGGCTGCGTAAATTAGGATTGCCTTCGATTAAAAGATAAGCGGCATCGTAATTTTTAGTTTGAAACAAAGCCGTTGCCAACAACTCGTTTGCTTCATCATAATAAGTGCTGCTGGTATTTTTTTCAATGTAGGCTTTGAGCACGTCCACAGCCTCGCTGTAGTTGCCTGCATCTACCGAAAGCTTGCCATAATGAAACAATGACAATTGCTGAATGCCTTTGTCGAACGCCATGTTGGATGCACTTTGAAATGCCGAGCGAGCTTTGTCTTTTTGGTTGGTTTTTAAATAACAATCGGCTAAAGTGTAGGTCGCATTTTGTCCCAAAGAATCATTCAACAAGTTTAGCTGCACCAAATTTTGAATGGCGCGTTGATTGTCGCCTGTTTTGTATTGGCAGTATGCCAACTGATAAATTTCGTACTTGTTTGCCTTTAGTTGTTTTGACAAAAAACCATCTAACAATGGCAAGGCGCGCTCATATTGCGAGGTCTGGAAATACGATTGACCCAACAGAAAATTCAATTCGGGTTTGTACATCACGCCTGCATCGTTTACCTTGGTGGGAATGTATTCGATGGTTTTTTTGTAGTCCTGTTTGGCGTAATAAATTTGCGCGATGTAGTATGGAATTACAGCCGCATACATTTTAGAATCTTGAATTACCAAGAAACTTTTCAGCGATTCGTCAAAGTCTTTAGTGTAGAAACAAATGAAGGCGTAGTAATAGTTTGCGGGATAAAAGTATTTATCGTTGTTGCCTTTCAATTGTTTGAAAAAGGGCTTTGCTTCCGCAAATTTTTTGCGCGTAAAATAGCTGTAGCCCATCATAAATTTATATTCACTTTGTTGCGAAGGCGCTAAATCTTCGGGCGCTGCTTTTTCTAAAAATGTAATGGCTTCGGTGTATTTTTTATTGCCGAAATAATATTTGCCTAATAGAAAATAAATTTGCCTGCGTTTGTCGGTTTCGTGATAGTGGAGCATGTATTGCTGCAACAGTAGCTCGGCATCATTATCATTGTTTTCTACGGCACAAGCAGCGATGTAAAAGTCGAGATTTTGTAGCAACACATCGGGCTGTGAAGCGTTGGAGAAGGGCTGCTGCTTTGCGTTTTCAAAGGTTTGGCGGGCAGAGAGGTAGTTGTGGTTGTCCCACATTTCTAAACCGCGCTGATATTCTTTCCATACATCCACATACTTTAAAGTGGATTGCGCGAAGGCATTATTTGCAACAATTAATAAGAGAAATATTTGAACTAAACGATTCATCTGCACCTATAACGTTGCAAAGGTAGGTTTAGGTATATCGGAGCAGATTTATAATTTCAACAAGTAGGCGTGGTTGTCTGTTTGGGTGGAAAAATTTGTTGGGAATTTTGAGGGGATTACCCTGTTGGGTGAATTCACACAAGCGATGAATACACGGATTTAAGGATTACGTGGATGATGAAGCTGGAATGTGCTGTGCAGGAGAATGAAAGTTTGGGATTGAGGATTTGGAACAGCCGATTAACGATTGCGGATTTGTAATTATTGGGTGAATGAGGGGTCAGCCACCGTCAGTGTCTACGACCGCTGACGGGTGTGTATCACTTTGGCAGAATGTATCTATAAACAGGTTATCCTGTTGGGATTATTGGCTAATGCTTTGGCTAGGGTTGCGTTGCATTACTCAGTAGGAGGCTGTTGGAAATATTAAGGTGGAATATATGAGCGAAAGGATAGTTGAAAGCTATTTCTTGGTGGGACTTAGGCACAGCCTAAGCCCAGATGAGCCCATAGCAGTTTGCAATAACGCATGGGCAAAGTGCCAGCACTGATGAACGAGCCTGAATGGCTAATGGCAAAGTGCCGGAACGGGTTGGCGCACAAAAAATATTGGGAGCAAACTGCCGGTCGGTTTTGCTGCAATCAAATCTTTAGAGGCAAAGTGCCATTGCATATCAACGCACTCAAATCATCAAGAGCAAACTGCTAATACATTTTGTGGCTTACAAACTATCAGCGGCATTTTGCCGGAGGTGTTTTTAGTACTCCAAATGGCTGATAGTCATTTAGTTGCAAAACAACATTTCCAAGTTATATTAAACATTGCTTTGCGGCATTATAAACAGCCTTTGTATTTTCTCGTCACTCGCTATTCCCTTATTTCATGTTGCCGCACAGCTTTATAAGCAATGTGTTGCAATTTGGTGCGCAAGCCCATTTTCACCATCCGATTGTTTGTGGCAGAAGGATAGACGCGATTGCTTAAAAACACAAACACGGTTTTGGTGTCAGGGTCTGCCCATGCGCAAGTACCTGTGAAACCAGAATGTCCGAAAGCTGATAGAGGCGTGTTTTGCGAGCAAGGATTTGATTTGGCTTCATCTGGCTCGGGTTTATCAAAGCCTAAACCCCTGCGCGAAACGCTGCTTATTTTTCGGGTAAATAATTCAACCGTTTCGGGTTTTAGCAATTGCTTGTCGTTGTACTTGCCTTTGTTTATCAGCATTTGCATAATTGCTGCCACATCCATTGCATTAGAAAAAACGCCTGCATGACCCGCCACGCCACCATACATTGCTGCACCAGGGTCGTGTACGAAACCCTGAATAGTTTGCTTGCGAAAAGCAGTGTCAATTTCGGTGGGCATCAAGCGCAGTATATCAAAGCGATTGAGGGGCAGATAACCAATGCGCGTTAAGCCCATTGGCTCGTAAAAAGTTTCGTTTACATATTCATTTAAAGGCTTGCCCGTAACTGCCTCCACTATTTTTTGCAGCATGTAAAAGTTGAGGTCGCTGTAAACATATTTTGGTCGGGGGTCTATGGGATGATGTGTCATAATATGCCACATCGAATCGCGGTAATCGTTGCGCATAAATACCTTGTCGGCAACTGGAATGCTAAACACACTGTCTTGGTTGGCTGCGAAAAATTGACGGTAATCGTAGGGGTCTTTAAAGGTTTTATAAAATTCTATGTAAGCTTTTGTACCTGATTGATGCAGCAGCAAATTGCGCAACATAATATCTCCCACAGTTGCCTTTGCATCCAAAGGCAGGTAATCTTTCACGGTTTTAGTAAGGTCTATTTTCTGTTCATCTACTAAGCGCATTACTGCCAAAGTGGTAGAAAGAACTTTTGTAAGTGAAGCCACATCATACAAATCTGTGGTGCCCACTTTTGTTGAAGTTTCGTAGGTTGGATTGCCGTAGGCGCGGTTCCAAATAATTTTGTTGTCGTGCGCAATCAGCAGTTGACACCCTGGCATTGTTTTGCTGATTAAGCCATCATAAATTTCTTCTTCCAACTCTTTAAGGTCGAGCGGATCTATACCCACCGATGCAGATTTTGCCATTTGCAAGCGCACAGGGTTTTGGATTGTAAAGCCAGTATTTTCCAGAAATTTACCAGCGGTTACAGGCAATTTGCCATTCACAGCAATAGCTCCCATAATAGCATTTGCGGCAGCGCGTTGGGCAGGGTCGGTATCATCATAAGCCACTACGGCAGTGCGCGCTTCCTGAAAATTGGAGAGGGCATAAGCATTACCAAAAAGTGTAAGTATAACCTTTGTAGCACCCGTCAGGCGATTATAAAAGTCAACCGTTTGCTTGGATACCGCATAGTTTTTTGCTGGCTGTCGGCTCATGTCGTGCACGCTCATTATCACCACATCATATTGCGAAAGCGTATCGAAAAGTGTTTGGAATTTTTTAGTGTCTGTATCATTCTCAACGATGAATTCATCTGTTTCCATCCATTGCTTCAGGAAGTTTTGAAACGATGTGTTTTTCTTAGTTCTGATGCTTAGCACCGCCACTTTCTTCACTGCCTCTTTGGTGTTCAAAGGCAGCAGCGAATCTGCATTGGCAACTATGGTAATTGTTTGTTCATACAATACTTCTTGTGTTTGCTGATATTCAAAACCATTCAAATCGTTGGTGAGTGCGGTAACATCAACGGGCGAATAATTATTCAAACCCATTTTGTATTTGTAGCCTAAAACTTTCTTTACACGTTGCTCCAATTCTTTTTCTGAAACAACACCGCTATCCACCGCCATACGGATTTTTTCAATGCCTTTTCGGCAATCTTGCGAGAATACAAGAATGTCGTTTCCTGCAAGAAAAGCCATAGAGTCCACAGTGCCGGGCGAAAAGAATTTACTCACGCCTTTCATGTTCAAGGCATCAGAAAACACCAAGCCTTCAAAGTTCATTTTCTCTTTAAGCAAACCTGTAACTATACTTTTTGAAAGCGAGCTTGCCACCGCCCCTGTGGTATCTAATTGCGGCAAATTGAGATGCGCTGCCATCACGCTGCCAACGCCATTTTTTATCAATTGCTTGAAAGGAAATAGCTCCAATTGCTCCAATTGTTCCAGCGATTTGTTTATCACTGGC
>CAZKHZ010000013.1:0-25612 GCA_964552715.1 uncultured Chitinophagaceae bacterium
TAACAACCTTAGCAGCAATAACAACCTTCTCAATTTGTGCTTTCGCTACCAATCCTGGTGCAAAACACGCTTTCAAGGATACCAACGCAGAAGTGGCTCTGGAAGTTGAGCGTAACAAAGGCGAAGTTGCCTTGCACATTCTTGCACAGGATATGAATCAATACGATCATATCGTAATAGAAAGAAGCGGTAACGGAGGAGAATTCTTCAGCCAAGTTAAATATGTACAAACTGAAGGGGCAGAAATCGAAGACGGTAACTATGTTTTCCGTGCCGATAAATACCCTTTGCCAAACAACACAGTTAGTTTCTATCGTATCAAAACTGTCGGCAAAGATGGTTCAACAAGAACCTTCCCTAGTGTAGAAGTAGTTGCAAGCAACTAAAATTAAATTGTCACCAAACAAAGTGTCCATAGTCAGAGGAGGGTCGCGTAAATAGCGACCCTTTTTTTTATGCCACAATGCGAGTAAACGCAAATCTAATAAGTGCGCTTTATGAAGCACTTGCCTATTTCAATAAATACTATTTCAACTTCTCCTTCTGGCTTTTTGCCCATGCCAGATTATTCTTTGCCAACTGAAAGTTAGGGTCGAGCTGCAACGCCTTTTCGCAGGCAGCAATTTCAACATCCCATTTCTCCATTGCGCCATAAGCAGCCGCAATGTTGTTATAAGCAACAGCCTGATTAGGATCTAGATCAATAGCTTTTTGGGTAGCCGCTACACTTTTCTCAAAGTCACCCGCTTGATAATACACCAAACCAAGATTTAGAAAAGTTTGGTATGAAGGTGCTTTTTCGGTAGCGCCTTTTGCCGCCTCCACAGCCGATTGAATATTTCCAACAGCAGAAGTCTCTGTAGTCTTTACCTCTGTTGCTGGAATTGCCTCGGGCTGTTTTTGCACAAAATTGGCATACACTAAATAACCCAATGGAATAAACAACACCAATGATAAAACCAGTGTAGAAAAATTCAGTTTGATATTAATTTCATCTTTGCTCATAGCACAAAATTATTTCAATTTAAGCACATCTTCCACTCCTATTGTTCTACTCACGGTAAAACCCTCCGCATAACGCATTCCGCAAGGCACACCAAAGTGAACAGCACGTCCTTTTACAAACTCCAAAAACTCGGGGCTAGAGATAAATGTGCTGGCTTCACCTGAGTCAGGATTGTGAAACTGTGTTTTGTATGCTAACACAGCTTTCATTTTAGTTTCAAAGTAGGCAGTAATATCCACCACAAAATCAGGCTCGATGTGGAATGCCTGAATATAATTATAAACTGCCCGAGGGCGATGAGCCTGTTGTTTTACACCATCCAAGTCTGTTTCAATTTTTGCAAGCCCTGAAAGGAATACAGCATCGTTGGTGAGTGCCGCAGTTTTGCCATGGTCAGGATGGCGGTCATATTTTGCGTTTGTGAAAATAACTTCGGGGCGATATTTTCTGATTGCCTTAATCAACTGCATCTGATGGTGTTTGTCATTTGTAAAAAAGCCATCCTCAAAACCAAGATTTTCTCTAATATTAATACCAAGAATTGTTGTTGCTTCTGCAGCTTCTTGCTTGCGCGTTTGCTCGGTGCCGCGTGTGCCTAACTCACCTTTAGTTAAATCGAGAATACCTACTTTATAGCCAAGTTCAATATGCTTAAGCAATGTACCTGAGCAGCCTAATTCTACATCGTCAGGATGAACACCAATGGCAAGAATATCAAGTTTCATTTAATGAATTCTGATTTTAGATTTGTGAAATGTGATTTTATGGCTGTCTATTAATGTTGTACAAATCTCTAAAAAAATAAAAAAGTTCATTGCTGCAACTTACTAAGTAGTCTTTCGCGAACCTGTAGCCATGATGTGGAAAGAGACTTAGATTCATTACTATTTTTCTCAATTGCATCTAACTCATCCATTTCTGTTGCTATTAATTGAAAAGAATTGCTGGAACCAAGCTCAAGAATTTTACAGATTTCATTCAATAAAAATTCGCTTTCTGCTTCCTGAACCAAGGTGATAATGCGACTTTTTGTGGTTTGAATATTCATACCGAAGATTTTAATGCAAAGCCTAAATCAAAGCAACGCTACAAATTTACATAAATTCTATTGGCGAAATCATTGCCAACAGTAATTCGTAACATTGATTTAAAGAGCGTAACAAAACTCAAACACTTCAATTAGAAAACATAATTAGATGTGCTTTCTAATATCCATTATCTCACATCTCAATTCTGTTGCTACTGTTTCAACCTTGGATCCATTGCATCGGTTAAACCTTCACCAATTAAGTTGAATATTGTAACCGTGATAAAGATTGCAAAGCCAGGGAAAACTGCCAACCACCAAGCCTCTGAACTTTCTCTTGCTGAACTTAACAGTTTACCCCAAGTAATCACTTCTGATTGAACACCAATACCCAAGAAAGAAAGCGATGATTCTATAAGAATTGCACCTGCCACACCAAATGCAATGGCAATCAACACAGGTGTAAGCGCATTAGGAATGGCATGTTTTAAAATAATACGCCACTCACTGAAACCCAATGCCTGCGCTGCTTCTATATACTCTAAACTGCGCACGCGCAACAACTCTGCACGAATGTATTTTGCAATACCTGTCCAACCCGTCAAGCCTATAATCACCATGATAAGCATGATAGAAGGTTTCTTTACAATTGCAGTAATTGAAAGAATCAACAAAAGTGTTGGTATAGAAATAATGATTTCGATAGCACGAGAAATAATAATGTCCACTGGAATGGTAACCTTAGAACCCAACAAAGGAATCTTACGCAATGGAGCTATCAGCAAATTAGGAATTGTCATCACCACCAAAAAGATTCCAAGAGAAAATAAGAATTGCAAGGTGAATGATCCGAAACCTTCAGCCAATGCCTGCTCCATTATATAACCTCTAACATGAAAAGCATAAAACCAACCAAAGAAAACAAACAATATATTGGCTAATAAACGAACCCGCGAAACCTGCATTCTGCTATCGCCAAAATAACCAGCAATTGCACCTAACAAAATACCTATAATGGTTGCAATTGCCATACTTACAACGCCCACCAACATGGCAATTCTAGTTCCATGCACCAAGCCTGCAAACACATCTCTTCCGATTTGGTCGGTACCTAATTGATGTCTCCAACGCCATGATGCAACTTCCTGCTCCCCACTCGGGCTTGCATAATCCCCATTTGTCAAATCAACTGTAGTAGGGGAGTAAGGTATTGGCGGATGAATAGAAAATTCATATTTAAGATTCAACCAATCTGCATTTTGCAAATCTTTAGGCCAACCACCCAAGCCTGCATCAACAATGTATTGACGAAACACAGGGAAGTAAATATTGCCATTTAACTTACAAACGATTGGTTTCTCATTGGCAATAAAGTCAGCAAACACACCAACAAAAATGATGAAGTACAAAACTCTTAAAGACAATACCGCAAGTTTATTCTTGCGAAATTGTCGCCTCACTATATCCCAGTAACTTTCTCCAGTATTCGCAGCCATTTATAGTGTTATTGTTTTTTAGTAAAAGATATTCTTGGGTCAACCAATGCATATAAAACATCGCTCAACAAATTACCCATCATAGTAAGAATTGCAGAGAACATTAAGATGGTAAATAGCACCGGAAAATTACGTGCCACTACAGATTCATAACTAACACGCCCCATACCCGGAATGGTAAATATGTATTCAATGATTACAGCTCCGCTAATCATTGCAGGTAGAAAACTTGCAAACATGGTGATGATAGGAATCAAAGAATTGCGGAAAGCATGTTTCCAATAAACTGTATTTGGCTCTAAGCCTTTTGCAAAAGCTGTGCGAATAAAATCTTGTCGCAAAACCGAAAGCATACCACCGCGCATTTGTCTTGATATATATGCAAACGAACCATACAGCATACAAAATATTGGAAGAATGAAGTGATAAGTTCTATCAATAAACTTTTCCCACAAAGTATATTCATCGCCAGTTTTTCCTACTCCATGCGTTGGAAAAATATCCATCCAATCACCATAGTAATCGCTGGTGAAAAATGTAATCAATAAAGTGGCAATCCAAAAAGAAGGCAGGGAATACAAAATGAAATTTATTGTGGTAGTAAGTTTATCGTAAGTAGTATCCTTTCGCACTGCAAGCGAAACGCCCATTGGAATAGAAATTCCATAGATTAATATGAACGCAATTAAATTCAAAAGTAAAGTCCATTTCAAAGCATCACCAAGAATAGAAACCACTGGGCGACCATCTAAATAAGAATATCCAAAATCACCTCTGAAGAAACCTCTTGATGTTTTAGTTGGGTCGGTTGGTTCACTAAACCAAGGTGCATCGCCAAATAACCAACGGTGATATTGATTGCCTGTGCCATACCAATGAAAAGCAGGAATGTATTTTGCTGTAGAAGATGCTTTTGTAGTAACTGCAACATAAGCATCATTCGCGGTTTTAGCAAAAGGAACTATGTCTGCTAAACTATTGTATGCAAGTGTAGTGCTATCTGCCTTTGTTATTTGAATGGATTGGTTTACAGCATCATTTATTCGTGTAAGATGTTGTTTTATGTCACCATTATCAGAGCTTCTATAAAGGTCATTACATGCCTCACGAACATTGCGTGAGCGGTCAAATGTGTTGTTATCAATTGTATCAACCGCTCTATCTAATAATGAAAATTCAAGTGCTTTAGTAGAATGGTAGTAAGCACTAATTTCATCCCAATTTCCATATTGCTCAATCAAGCGGGTTAGTGTTTCTCTTTCTTCCTTCTTAAATACTTTGTAAAGTGTATCAGGAAAAGCTTTTGAGGTAATTGAAAAATAAAAAGCAGGTAAATCTCTGCCTAGTTTTTTACTTAAATCAATATAAGCCTGCTCACCAGCAATCTTTTCTGATGATTGACCACTGGAACCACTTAAGCCGCCTTTGAGCTTTAACTCAACTGGGTCGCCAGGAGCCATTTGGCTGAGCACAAAAGTTAGCAGAGAAATTACCAAGAACGTTGGTATAAAATATATTATCCGCTTGAGTAGGTATGTAAACATATTGTATAAAAAACAGCACCGCATTTAGCGGTGCTGCAACTTTATTTTAATTGAATTAAAGACCGAAATTAGGATCTAACTTAAACTCCTTTGCAAGATAACCAGGACGGCAAACACGTGCTTTGCCATTGGTAAAGCGTTTGTGTATTGCAACTTTATTCAATGGAGTTGACATAAAGATGTAGGGCTGTCCTTCATAAACCAAACGTTGAAACTCTTTGTAGTATTCATTGCGCTTGGTCTCATCCAATTCATAGCGCAATTTATCAATAACCTCATCGCTCTTTTGGTCGCCAAAACCAACGTAGTTGCTTCCTCCATTATAAGATGAAGTATGCCAGATTTGTTTAGGGTCATCGCTCAATGGATGAGAAATCCAGTTGCCTAAGTAGGCTTCAAAATTGTGTGCTTTGATTTCATCTAAGAACACAGTCCATTCTTTCTGCGCAATGTTGATTTCAACACCTGCTTTTTTGCAGTTCTCTTGATACAATAAAAGAATTCTTTCAGCAACTTCATTACCGCTTGGCAATTTCACTGTTATTGAAAGCCTCACATCTTTACCGTTGATTTTTTTATCGCGAACGCCATCACCGTTAGAATCTTTCCAACCTGCTTCATCCAATAATTTATTGCCTTCAGCAACATCAAAAGGAATTAACTTCAAATCATTATTATAATAAGGACGTTGAGGGCTTGTTGGTCCAGCAATTCTTGTAGCTAAACCATAAGATATTTTCTCAATGATTTGGTCAACATCAATTAAGTAAGCCAAAGCTCTGCGAGTTTTTACATCATTCAGCTTAGGGTCTCGCATGTTTAAACCGATATAAGAGTAAACCAACTGCGTAGGTTTTTCTAAGTTGTATTTTGTATTTATTTTTTCATCTTTCTCCAACTCAATAAAGTCTTTGGTTTTGAAAGTTGTAACTACATCAAGGTTCTCCCCTTTCAATGCAGCAAGTGCTGCACTTTGGTCGTTGATAATTTCAAAAATTATACGGTCAGGGAGATTTGAGTACTCTGGATTTTCGCTTGCAATGGCAGCACCCCAATAGTTATCCTTCTTTTTAAGAATAACACGTTGTCCGGTAATCCATTTTTCAAGTTTGTAAGGACCAGCACCCAACACACCTTCTGGCTCGCGGGCAAATTTTTCGGAATTAAACTGCTCTGCAAATTTGATAATGTCTGCATTGCCTTTTAGTTTTTCAACTTCCTTAGGATTGCTCAATTGCGCATAAGTGAACTTGCGCATGATTTTTTCTGGGTCATATAAATACTCAGGGAAAGGAGTAATAGCACTCCAAACTTCGCTTTGAAAATACTTGCCTTCGCACAGGAATGTGAACTTGCGATTGTTGTCTTCGTATGTTTTTACTTCTTTAATAAAGTCGTAATAAGAACGCAAGTGTTCGCAATCTACCTTTGGATTTTTGATGGTTTTTAAAGTAAAGATGATGTCATCTACGGTGATAGGCGAACCATTATCCCACTTTGCAATGTCGCGAATTTCGTAAGTGATAGAAAGACCACCTTTATATGGACCATCATTCAACTCTTCAATTACCGGACGATTTTTAGCCAAACCCGGAATAATTGCAAACGGAGAATCTAATAGGTTATCGGAAAGGCTTGCAAAAATATTCTTCTCAATTTCACTGGCATTAGCCGCTGTAGAGGTGATGCTGTTCAATTTATCAGGATCTGCACTGATGTGTATTTTCACTTCGTTCACTCCTGCACGTTTGCTTTTTACACCCGAAGACTTTTTGCCGCCTCCGCCACATGAATAAAGACCAATAGAAATAGCCAATACTGCAAGTATCAGCTTAGTTGAGATTTTGTAATTCATAAAAAATTGTGTTGTTCTTTTTTAAGTAAGAACGCCAAACCTACATGAATTGGGTATTATTAGCAAATCAGCTTTTGAATAAATCCGAATTGGTTACAATTCTACTTGTTATCGCTCAATAAAAAGTTTGCTGAAATTAGTGGGGGTTCTTAAAAAGTAAATGCCAGTAGCCCATTCTGAAACGTTAATGTGAAACAGATTAGAAGATTCATTTGAAGCAAACAATCTTTTACCCATTAAATCAAATACCTCAATTGATTCTGCTTTTTCGTTTTCTACATATATATATGATGAAGCAGGATTAGGATAAACTTTAATTGTTACAGCATTTGTAAAATCAGATAGGGCTGAAACACATGAACTATCTATGTTCAACACATCATCAAAAACATATTTGGGGCGAAGGTCCGGTTGCTGTGCAGTTACCGTTACATTACATAGTTGAATACCATTTACATGACGAACAAATATGCCGTAGGCAGGAAGTGTATCACCTAGCACATCATGTTCGGGTTTGCCATTAATATTTTCAGGCACCACAAATGTTGAAGGCAACGAATCCATACCTCCTGGCACAGTTAGTTGCACATTTTCTAACCAAATATTTTCAGCGCGATAGCTAGGAATGCCGGTGATAGTGGATGTAATGTTAGAAGAAGCGGTGGCGGTAATGTTTTTGAGGTGGATGTTTTTTACAAAACCAACACCAGGTGTAGGAGCCGAAGGGTCATGTTTACGCCCTTGATTGCCCAAGCGAATAGTGATTGGCGTAGTAACACTTTCAAACGAAATATTTTCAATCAACACATCTTCCATGCTGCCACCATCTACAATCGAAAGATTGATGCCACATTTTGCATCCAAGCTTAGCGGACCGCGTGTACTTTTTTTCACCACACAATCGTGTACATGAATATTTTTGAACCAACCTTGTGTTTCAGTACCGATTTTTATGGCGCGCGAATAGGTAGCCAGCGTGCAATTGCGCACCACTACATCTCTGCACCAGTTTAGCGAAGTGCCTTTCATCACAATAGGGTCGTTGTTGGCATCCACATCGCAATTTTCTACCAACACATTTCTGCACGCATCAATATTAATACCATCCTGATTGCCGAAGCAATGATTGGTGATGGTGATGTTGCGAATATTGAGCGTATCAATGTTGCAATTGTGCATCATCCAAAAGGCAGAGTTTTGCAGCGTAAGATTTTCGTAGCGAACATTTGTGCAACTGAAAATGCGAAACCCAAAAACACGGTTGCTGCTGTTTACAAACACGCCAGCTAATCCATTGCCGTTCACTTTTCCTTTTCCTTGAAAAGCAATGTTTGAAACATTTTCGGCATAGATGAGCGAACGCTGCACATACTGATCAGTAAAAGTTCTTAGCTGAGGAGTTATTGTTGGATAATGCGTTAATGTGCCGCTTCCTTTTAGTGTTCCGCCCGAATCTATGTTTAGCGTAACATTGCTTTTCATTCTTATGGTGCCGCTTAGAAAAATTCCTTGCGGAATCAGCACTGTGCCACCACCGGATATGTTGCAACTGTCTATAGCTTTTTGAATGGCAACAGTGTTTAGCGTGATGCTATCGCCCACTGCCCCAAAGTTGATGATATTGAATGTTTGACCAAAGGCAACATTGGTTGCAATTAAAAGTATTAGCAATAATTTTTTCATCGTCAGGCTTTGTTTGGCGAATTAAAGCAATATGTGTTAAGGAATTGTTGCTTCTTGTAAACTAAAGTTGAATATTATTGAGGCTCATATTTTTTTGATGCGTTATTTTATTCATTTATCTTATTTCGGGAAGCAATATAGTGGCTGGCAGGTGCAGGAAAACGATAGCACCGTGCAGGAAACTATCAATGATGCACTGAAAAAACTATTGAATCAACACATTGCTTCTATGGGTTGCGGCAGAACAGACACGGGCGTTCATGCAAAAGACTTTTACATGCACTTTACAAGCGATAAAGTGGTGGAGCCTGAAGATTTTCGCTTCCGATTAAATTGTGTTTTGCCCAAAGATATTGCCATACATAAGGTGATACCAATGCACGATAAAGCACATTCGCGGTTTGATGCTACGGCACGCACTTATGAGTATTTCATGCACTTTCGCAAGAGTGCTTTTTTAGAAGATTACAGTTTGTTTCAAGGGTTTTATAAAATAGATTGGCAGAAGATTCATGAAGCAGCAAAGATTCTGCCAAGCATAAAAGACTTTACGGCTTTGTGTTTAAAGAGTGAGGATTTTAAAACCAATATCTGCGATGTTTCGCATGTGCATTGGGATGTAATTCCCGGAGCGGAATGTGTGCTTGCCGATTATAATCCTAATACTGTTTACAAACCACTGAACGAACTTGCTGACGGGGATGTGGGAGTGCGTTTTACGGTTACTTCAAACCGTTTTTTGCGGGGCATGGTGCGTAGAATTGTAGGTTCGTTACTGATGGTAGGCAGAGGTAGAATTGGCATGGATGAATTTGCTGATAATGTAGTGAACCAAAAACCTTTTAGAGTGGTGATTACTGCGCCTGCAAAAGGTTTATATCTTTCTAAAGTAAGGTATCCTTATTTTGAGTAACTGTTGCGGAATGTTTGAAGAATGGAATAAAGGTTGAAAGTCAATCTAAGCCATTCCACCATTCCACTATTCCATCCTTCCACCATTCAACCATTCCACTTTTCTACCATTCAACCATTCCACTATTCCACCATTCCATCCTTCCACCATTCCACCATTCCACCATTCCACCATTCCACTATTCCACTATTCCATCCTTCCACTTTTCAACCATTCCACCATTCCAACCTACTTTTACTGCTTTCCTGTGCTGCCGAAGCCTCCTTCTCCCCTATTACTTTGGTTTAAAACCTCCACAATATTCCATTCTATTTTCTCGTAGCGGGCAATTACCATTTGCGCAATGCGGTCGCCATCGTGAATGGTAAAAGCTTGGTTGGAAATATTCACCAATGCTATCTTTATTTCGCCTCTATAATCTGCATCAATGGTGGCGGGAGTGTTGGGTAAGGTGATACCATGCTTAAATGCCATGCCGCTGCGCGGGCGCAACTGCGCTTCAAAGCCATCGGGCAACTCAATGTATAAGCCTGTGGAAATCAACTTGCGTTCCAGCGATTCTAAAGTCACCGGTTCCTGCAACCATGCGCGAATGTCCATGCCTGCTGCGCCAAGTGTTTCGTAAGCGGGCAAAGCATGATGAGATTTGTTGATGATTTTTACGCTTGTCATAATTTCTGTACTACTTTTCTGAAATAAGATTTCGTTTTTCTAAAACATACACCACACCTGCAAACAATGTCATTAAAATTACTCCAAGCAGGTTCGCATTTACTCCATTTTGTACTAACTTTTGTTGAACTGCATAAACCGCAACACCCAAAACAATGTATCCAAGAACCTTTAATACATTATACGGTACAGGGAAATATTTTTGACCAAGAATGTACGAAACCACTGCCATAAAAATGTAGCAAATAAGTGTAGCATAAGCTGCGCCTACATAACCAAATTGTGGCACAAAGGCAAAGAGTAAAACAATAGTAAGCACCGCGCCCGCAATAGACAGATATGCGCCCGACATGGTGCGGTCGGTTAGCTTATACCACACAGAAAGATTGGTGTAAATACCTAAAAACATATTTGCCAAAAGCAAGATGGGCACCACCACTAAACCTTCGCGAAAATCTTTGCCGATAAAGAGTTGGAAGTAATCCATAAACATTGTTACCATCAGAAAAATGAATACACAAAATATGGTGAAGTACAGTAAAACATCTGCATAGATTTTGCGCGATTTATCTTCCTTCTTTTGTGCAAAGAAAAAAGGCTCGGCAGCATAGCGAAATGCTTGAATAAAGAGCGTCATAACAATACTCAGTTTGTAACACGCACCATAAATGCCCAATTGCGAAAGATTGCTTTCAATGCTTCCTGGCAATAGATACTTCAAACTCATTCTATCAAGCATTTCGTTTATGATGCCTGCAAAACCAATCAGCACCATAGGCAGCGAGTAGCGAATCATTTTACCAAACAGCACTTTATCAAAACCTTCTTTAATCCATACAAACTGTGGGGCAAGCAACAGCAGCTTAACGATGCTTCCTGCAAGGTTGGCAATGAAGATATATCCAACACCAATTGCGGGATTGTAGCAGGAGGCAAAAAAACTTCCATCGCCTGCTAAATATGCTTTGCGGCAAATGATTAAATAGAAAATATTTAAGCCGAAGCTCACCACTATTTCTATAACTTTAATAACTGCGAATTGCTTTGCCTTGTTTAAGGCGCGTAGGCGTGCAAAAGGCAGCGAGCCCAGTGCATCCAGAGCTAGAATGAAGGCAAATATCTGCAGATAAAACTCGCTGCCTTGGTAGTGCATGGCAGCCGCCAACGGATTTACAAAAAGCATGAGCAGTGCAAGAAAAGAAAGCGAAGTAAGTGTGAGGAAAATGAGCGCGGTTGAATATACTTTTTCAGGATTCTTGCTATCCTGCTGAAATCGAAAGAAACCAGTTTCTAAACCAAAGGCAAGCAGCACAGTAATAAATCCACTGTAGGCATATAACTCTGCATTGACACCAAAATCTGTGGTGCTGAAAACCCTTGTGTAAAGATAAGTGAGTAGAAAAAACAGAAACCTGCCAGCAATGCTTGGAATGCCGTAGATAAATGTTTGTGAAGCGAGCTTTTTTAAAGGATTCAAGTTTTGAAATGTATGTGCAAACTTATTTAAAATATTATTGCAGCACATCTACTAAAAGCGCACTTCTTACTTCGCGCAAAAAAATTTCTAAAGTATTTGATATGTTAAAATAAATTTAACATTTTTGCTTTCATTCATTCACCAACACATTCTATTAACATGAAAAAAGTTTTAAAAGGGCTTGCATGGTTTGCAGGCATTGCCATTATCGGCATTGTAGGGTTTATTGCTTACGTCAAAATTGCGCTGCCTTCCGTGGGTGCTGCGCCCGATATGAAAATTGAATTGACAAAAGAGCGTGTTGAGCGCGGCTCGTACCTTGCCAACCACGTGATGCTGTGCATGGATTGCCATGGCACGCGCGATTGGAACAAATTTGCAGGTCCACCTATTGCGGGCACCGAGGGAATTGGCGGAGAAGTCTTTGACCAAAAGTTTGGATTCCCTGGATTTTTTATGTCGCGCAACATTACGCCCTTTGCTTTGAAAGATTGGACGGATGGGGAAATTTTTCGTGTAATAACTACGGGTGTTAGCAAGCACGGCAACGGGCTTTTTCCGGTAATGCCTTATAAATTTTACCGCCAACTGGACGAAGAGGATATTAAAAGCGTAGTTGCATACATCCGCACCCTGCCTGCTAAAGAAAGCACCTCCAAACCTTCGGTGCCTGACTTTCCTTTCAACATTATTTTAAATACTATTCCCGAAAAGGCTGCGCTGGCACCCATGCCGCCAAAAACAGATATTACGGCTTATGGCAAATACATGGCTACTGCCGCGGGATGTGCCGAATGCCATACCAAACAAGTGAAAGGCAAAATTGTTGGCGAGCTTTTTGCTGGTGGCTTTGAGTTTAACTTAGGCAATGGCACCATGGTGCGCTCGGTAAATATCACCCCACACGAAACTGGCTTAGGCGATTGGACCCGCGCACAGTTTATTCAAAAGTTTAAGCAGTATGATGACTCAACTTACATCAATCCATCGGTGGACATTGCTAAAAAAGAGTATCAAACGGTGATGCCTTGGACGATGTATGCCGGCATGACCGAAGAAGACTTGGGCGCGATATTTGAATACCTCAAAACAGTAACTCCAGTGAACAAAAGCATCCAGAAGTTTACTACTGTGTTGCAGTAATTGTTTACGGAGTTAAGGGATTGTATCATTCACCGTTTACGATTGTTTGCCCACCATGTGGCGTTTACTTCATCCGCCAATTTATCTATATCCGATTGCTTTGCTTTGCTCTTTGCTGTTGCTTCTAAATACCTCACATAGTCAATTAAACGTTGCAGTCCGAAGCTATCCACCGATGATGAAACTGTGATTGTGATTTGATTATTGTTAGTTCGTTCTATTAGCATTGCCTTGTTAACTTTAATAATTCAAATGTAATAAAAAAGTTGCTATAGATGCAGACAGCGATTGGTTTTGCCCCCAATCGCTTCTTTGTTTGTGAATAGTATGTAGCATCTATTTACTTGTTGATTTACAATTTCCATTTGGCTAGAGAGTGACGCGGGCTAAAGCCCGCGCCCTAACATCGCCACAGATGTAATCAAATCAATTAATGCGGTATCCGCAATCGCTTCTATTTTTGAGGCACTACTTGAAGTTGATTAAATACACGGCTAGCTAGCACATCAATCTTTTTGAAATGAATGAATTGTGCTACTTTTTTCTAAAATGATATAACATTTCCGCTGAAATGTTGCAGACTTTTGGTTCGTATAATTTTACTTTCATCAAAAATAATACCAACCAATGTATCCAAACCCTGTGGTTCTCAATATTAAGTATATGGATTCGAAGCGTAGCATAGATATAGTGCGCGCAGAACTGGATAGACTGAACATAACGCACGGAGCGGTGGATATAGGCTGGGTAGAATTGGAGAAAGCACTGACAAGTGTGCAGCGCAAGTTGTTTAGAATTGCCCTTAGCCGATTTGGCTTTGAGCTATTAGAAAAACACAAAGATAAACTGATAGAAAAAATCAATAAAGCGATAGCTGATATAGTAGATAAGCCAGCAAAAATGTTGGATGTGACAAACTCCACGTTCATAAGTGACAAGTTGGATTACAACTACACCTATTTGTCAAACGTTTTTTCGGAAGTTACTAGCACCACCATCGAACATGCCATCATAAACTTAAAAATAGAAAAGGCTAAGGAGCTAATGCTTTACGGCTCACTCAGCATTACGCAAATAGCCCAAAAACTACATTACAGCAGCGTGGCACATCTATGCAAACAGTTTAAAAAAGTGACGGGTTTGACGCCTACCTTTTTCAAAAACGCGAAAAAAAAACGACTTCTGGAGATGACCATTTCGTAATTTTTTTATTCTATTTCCCATCTTTGATACAATTTGCCAGCACTTAATTCTGTTGCCACCATTAAACTTGAAATATTGTGTGAATTGTGCAACTGGATACAATAATTGTGCAACCTTTTTACACAAATATGGCTGATGTTTGTAGCCTTCATATATTCTAACATCAAAAAAAAAGACTTTTAGGGTTGTAATTTGCTTTATGGTGATTCAAATAAAATACATGGTTTCTATGTGCTGCATAGAAATGGTGCGCGCAGAGTTGGATAGATTAGAGATAGCGCATGGCAAAATTGAACTGGGCGAGGTAAAGTTGAATGGGGAGACATCTGAACAAGACCTCAAGTCAATAAAAGTTGCGCTAAAAAAACACGGATTTGAGTTGATGGACAATCCGAAAGACATTCTGATTGATAAAATTAAAAATGTAGTGATTGACATGGTGCATCATCAGGATGAATTGCCCAAGGTGAACTACTCTATTCACATCAGCAAGAAATTAGATTACGATTATACCTATCTGGCAAATATTTTTTCTGACATCACGGGCAGCACTTTAGAAAACTACATCATTTCACATAAAATTGAAAAGGTAAAAGAGCTGTTGCTGTATAACGAACTTTCGCTTACGCAGATTTCGTATCGCTTAGATTACAGCAGCGTTGCATATCTTTCCAGACAGTTTAAAAAAGTGACGGGTTTGACGCCTACCTTTTTCAAAAACATGAAAAAGAAGAAAAGGATTTTGATAGAAAATTTGTAGAGTTAATACAAAGTCTATAAGCAAGACATCTCTGCACCAACCATTACAATTTCCACTTCACACGCAGCACTTCTTTCTGTACACTTTCAAGTCACTTTATCTCTTATCCTATTACCAATAAAACTCAAGACTTAGGAGGCAATAACTTTCACTACGAAAAAAAGTAACAAACGCCTTTATTCATGTTGCTTCGGTTCTGCTGTTGCAACAAATCTTACATTCGCAGCTCTATTTACAAAATATGTCGCTGAAATTATTCCTGCTTCGCAAAACAAAGGCACTTTTTATTCGCTTTAAACTGCATAAAATTATCGAGCCGCTGAGTCCCGCGCTGCTCGACCTTGCTTATCTTTCAAAGGTTTCTAAATGGAGTGCCGAAAACAAACAGAAGTTTGCCCTCAACGACTTTTATGCCGCACAATGGGACTATACAAAACGCTACAAACTCTACGAGTTTTTGTTGCATAATGAAAAGCTGACCGATGCCATCACATACATTGAATTTGGTGTGTGCGAAGGGCATTCTTTTAAATGGTGGGTGGCAAATAATACGCATCCTGCTTCCACATTTGCAGGCTTCGACACGTTTGAAGGACTGCCTGAAGATTGGGGTGGTTTCAAAGCGGGCGAAATGAGCACGGGGTCTAACTTTCCTGATGTAAAAGACAGCCGCGCCAAGTTTTTGAAAGGGCTTTTTCAAGCAACTTTGCCGCCTCATATCAAAGAGGGTTTTGCCGCACAGCGCAAGGTGATTCACATGGATGCAGATTTGTATTCTTCTACCCTATACGTGCTTACATCGCTGGCTCCGTATTTGAATTCGGGCGACATTATTTTGTTTGATGAATTTAATGTGCCCCAACACGAATTTCTTGCTTATTTGAACTTTACGCAGAGCTATTATATTGAACTGGAACCTGTGGTTGCTTTGAATAATTATTTCTTTGTTGCATTCAGGGTTAAGTAAGGCGGGAAGTTGGAAGAATGGAATGGTTTAATAAACCCATTCAATCGTTTTGTATTTTCTACTTTCCATTGTTCCAATATTCCATTATTCCTGTATTCCAACCTTCTAATTGTTTAATGATAACTGAATTCTGCCCTTATATTACACTTTAATAAAAAACTTAAATCTCGTCAACAACCATGCTTTCGCTCACCAAACGTTTTCCGCTCAAACGTGCATTTATTACAGGCGCAGGCTCTGGTTTGGGTAAGTCTTTAGCACTTCAATTAGCGGATGATGGTTGGACGGTTGGCATCACAGATATTAACGAAGCCGCGCTCAATGAAACGGCTAAAGCCGTTAATCAAAAAGGAAAAGCAATTGCATTTGTGCAAAATGTTGCTGACGAAAATGCCTACAAAACTATTGCTGAAACATTCTTGAAACAGACTGGCGGCATTGATATTTTGGTGAACAATGCAGGCGTGGGCGATGGTGCTATTTTTGGTGAATATGAATTGCAAAACTGGCAATGGATTGTGGGCATCAATCAAATGGGTGTGATATATGGTTGTCATTTTTTTGTGCCTGTGATGAAGCAACAAGGCAGCGGGCATATTATCAATGTGGCAAGTGCCGCAGCCTTTGCCGCTGCTGCAACTATGTCGCCTTATAATGTTACAAAAGCAGCCGTGCTTTCGCTTTCCGAAACCCTGTTTGCAGAGTTGAAACACGAAGGTGTAGATGTGTCGGTAGTGATGCCTACGTTCTTTCGCACCAACATCATGCAATACGGCAGAGGCACTCACGATGCCAAAAAGTTTGGCGAAAAATTAGTTGCTAAAGCGCGCCTTGGTTCCGATGAAATTGCTGCCATGATATTAAAAGCCGCAGGCAACAAAAACTTCTACATTGTTTTACCCAAGCGTGCCAAAGTATTGTTCGTTATCAAGCGATTATTTCCCTCTTTGTTTCTTCGCTTCACCGCTTATGTTTTCAAAAATCGCGATAAGCTTAAACGATAATTACACAAGCCATAAGATGCGTACTTATCCCATCATTTCATTCATGTTTTTATGCAGCATTATCAAACCATTATTGTAGGCAGCGGCTTTGCAGGGATATGCATGGCAATAAAACTTAAGGAAGCAGGTTTGCATGATTTTGTGCTGCTTGAAAAAGCTAATGAAGTGGGCGGAACATGGCGCGACAACACATATCCCGGTGCTGCCTGCGATGTAAAGTCACACTTATACTCATTTTCGTTTGAGCCAAAACACGATTGGTCGCGAGTCTTCTCTAGGCAAAAAGAAATTTTAGACTATACCAAACATTGCCTCAACAAATATGGTATCGAAAAACATCTTTTATTGAATTGGGAATTGGCTTCGGCTTCTTTTAACGACCAAACAAACCTTTGGCAGGTAAACAGCAAAAGTGGCGAGCAATTTACCTGCAACTTCTTTGTGATGGGCACAGGCGCGCTACACATTCCTAGCCTGCCAAAGATTAAAGGCATGGATAGTTTTGAAGGAAAGATCTTTCACTCCTCTCGATGGGATCATCAATATGATTTGAAAGGGAAAAAAGTTGCGGTAATCGGCACAGGCGCAAGCGCCATTCAGTTTGTGCCCGAGGTGGTGCCACAGGCAAAGCAATTGTTTTTGTTTCAGCGCACCGCACCTTGGATTTTACCAAAAAGAGATGCCGAGATTGGTGCATTCCGTAAACATTTGTTTAAGTATTTGCCATTTACGCAGGCATTGTATCGCAGTTTTATTTATTGGATGGCAGAGCTTACGGCTGTTGGTTTTGTTAGTAATAAAAGACTGATGAAGTTTGCTGAATCACACTCACTTCGTCACCTCAAAAAGATAGTGAAGGATGAAACGTTGCGCAACAAACTTACACCCAACTTTACCTTTGGCTGCAAACGTGTGCTGATGACCAACAATTACTATCAGTCTTTGATTCAAAGCAATGTTGAAGTGATTACAGATAACATTGCAGCTATCGGCAACAACTTTATTCAAACTTCCAATGGTGATAAGCACGAAGTAGATTGCATTATTTGCGGCACTGGCTTTTATGTCACCAACAACTTTCAATTTTTGAACATCGCAGGAGCAAATGGAACTGCATTAAATGAAGTTTGGAAAACAGGTCCCGAAGCCTATTTAGGCATCACCATTTCAGGCTTTCCAAATCTATTTTTGCTTGCCGGACCAAACACTGGCATCGGACACACTTCTATGATTTATATGATTGAAGCGCAGGTGCAATATTCAGTGGATGCCATTAAAAAAGTATGGAGCAAAAAGGCGCAAGCCATCCATGTAAAAGCTGAAGTGCAGGATAGTTTTAACCGTGCTGTAGATAAACAAACCGAGCAAACCGTTTGGGCTTCGGGTTGCAGCAGTTGGTACTTAGATGAAAAAGGTCGCAATGCTGCTATATGGCCCGATTTTACTTTTAAATACAAGCAACAAACGCTGCAATTAAATGAAGCAGATTACCATTGGATTTACTAAAATTTAGATACTGATTCATTAAATTAATGCGCTGTATTTTTCATTTCTTCGCGCCCTCAAAATTCAAATATGATAAGTCAATTTAATTTTCCAACTACAATAAGATTTGGTGCTGGTGTTGTAAAAGAACTTCCTGCTTACCTCGAAAAAAATGGGTTGAAAAAACCTTTGGTAGTTACCGACCCCAATGTGGCGCAACTTGGTTTTTTAAAAAATATTGTTGCTGATTTAAAGGCAAAAGGTTTTGCGGCAGAGGTGTTTCATGACATACACAAAAACCCTGTAAAAAGCGATGTGTACAAAGGCGCAGATGTTTATGACAACACTGGCAGCGATTGCATTGTTGGCATTGGCGGAGGTGCAGCCCTAGATGTGGCGCGTGCGATTTTGTTGCGCATCAATCACCGCGAAGATTTGTTTAAATACGATGATTTGATAGGTGGTGATGTGTATGTTACGAACGATGTTCCCCATTTTATCACCATCCCCACCACCTCTGGCACAGGCAGCGAAGTAGGCAGAAGCGCGATTATTGCAGATGATGAAACACACCAAAAGAAAATTCTTTTCTCGCCAAAATTACTGGCAAAAATTGTTTTTGCTGACCCAGAACTGACTTACGACTTACCTCCGTTTATCACCGCAGCCACGGGCATGGACGCGCTTACGCACAACATGGAAGCCTTTCTGGCAAAAAACTATCACCCAATGTGCGATGGTATTGCCTTAGAAGGCATTCGTCTGATTTCGGTTTCGTTGGAAAAAGCAGTGAATCATCCCGACCCCGAAAGTCGCGCAAATATGTTGCTGGCTTCTATGATGGGCGCTATTGCGTTTCAAAAAGGCTTGGGTGTGGTGCATTCTTTGGCACATCCACTTTCAAGTTTGTTAGACACGCATCATGGGCTCGCAAACGCAGTAAATATTCCTTATGGCATGAAGTTTAATATCGAAGGATTTGAAGAAAAGTTTGCGCGCATTGCGCAAGTGCTCAACCTAAAAGAACACACCGGAGATGCCGTGATTCAATATCTTTTTGACTTAAATACACGTATTGGCATCCCTCATAAATTGAGTGAAATAGGCGTAAAAGAAGAGCATCTTGAAACGCTTGCCGATTTAGCCTTTGCTGATTTTGCGCATCCAAACAATCCGAAGCCAGTGAGCCGCGCAGATTTCAGAAAGTTGTACGGAGAGGCGTTGTAAATCTTTGTAGATATTTTTCATCCACTAGTTCACTGAACTTTTGTGTAAGTATTCCGTATCAGCACTTCAAGATTTAAATCATTATACTTATGTGGTTCCATATCTTCAATGTTTTTTTATCGTAAAAAATCCAATCGTATGAAGCGAATACTTTCTCTTTTATGTACTACAGTTCTACTCATCAATTATTCTTTTGCGCAACTGAAAACCAAAGACCCTGTGCATGTAAACAATGCAGATGATGCAGGATATGTGATAAAGGTTTTGACTACCGAATTGGGTTTAGATGAACAGCAACAAGTGCGGACTCATAAGATATTTGATAATTACATTAGGCGCGTTGACAAAGCAAAAACAGAATTGGCAGCAGATACCGCTCAAATGAATATTAGGCTCAAATTATTGGTTGAAAACCGCGATGCCACGCTTTTCAGGACACTTGGCGAAGAAAAGATAACAGCATATAATGAATTGATTCCCAAGATGCGATTGAAAATTGCCGAACTAAAAAAGAAGACAAACTCGAAATAGATTTTGAAGTTTAGATTATTAAACTTTTATTTGGCATCATTAAATCTCAGACACAATAAATAACAACGTATGAAAAAAGTATTATTCGGAATGGCACTTACTATTGCAGCAGTGACCACAAATGCACAACAAATTGCTAACGCTAAAGGTGAAACAACTCCCATAGCAGCTACTAATGTTTCAAGAGCAGGTGCAGCAAGCGAGGAGGGAAAAAATTTGCAAACTCGTATTACAAGAGTTTTAGGATTAGATTTAGCTACATCCAACAAAATTGGTGAAGTAACTGCTGAATATTATCAAAAAGCTTTGGGCAAACCAGCAGCAGAAACAGCAACTTTAAAAACTGCTCGTGAAGAAAAATTCAAAACAATTTTAGGAACTGAAAAATATACTCAATTGGATGAATACCGCACAAAATTACGTGCTAATCAAGCTACCCTTTCAAGTGAAAGAGGTGCATCAGTTGATAAAGTTTTGTTAGACTAATCATCCATAACTAATAAAGGAAAGCTGTCAGCAATGGCAGCTTTTTTTTTGCTTCAATTCTAAATTGCATTTACTTAATTCGCATTAATGCTTGAATACATCGTTTGGAATCCAAATCCGGATGCAATTTCCGTTGGAAGCTTCGCCATTAAGTGGTATGGATTAAGTTGGACGGCTTCTATCTTTGGCACATTTCTGTTGGCTTATTGGTTTTGTAAGCAAGAAGGAAAGGATGCCGAAAAAATGACCGACCTAATCATCTATGTCTTTGTTGGTGCTTTGATTGGCGCGCGCATTGTTCATGCCGCTGTGTATCAACCCGATTATTACTTAGCCCATCCATTAGAAATATTGAAGCCCTGGAAAGGCGGGCTGGCAAGTCACGGTGGAATAATTGGTGCGTTTTTGTCACTATGGTTTTTTAAAAAGCTAAATCCAACGTTTTCATACTTATGGATAATAGATAGAACCGCCATTGCATCCATCATTGCAGGTATATTTATACGCATGGGCAATTTGATGAACAGTGAATTAATTGGCAAGGCAACTGATGTTTCGTGGGCATTTGTTTTTATACAGGTAGATACCGTTCCGCGCCATCCAAGTGTATTATATGAAGCGATAGTTTATGCAATTATTTTTGTGTCAATGGTGTTGTTGTATCTCAAACTGCGCAACAGAATGCCCGGCATTTATCTTAGCATCTTTCTAATTGTAATTTTCACTGCGCGTTTATTAATTGAGTTTACCAAAGTACCCGATGGCGCAGGGCTTTTTGGTTTAAGCAGTACACAAACGCTTCATTTCCCATTCATAGTTTCAGGTATCATTTTACTTTATTTTTCATTTACAGGTAAATTGAAAAAATACGCATGAGTGGTTACGGAAAATGGCTTGGTGGAAGTTTAGGCTGGTTAGTTGGCGGACCCATTGGCGGCATTCTTGGCTTTGTGGCAGGTAATGTTTTAGGCGATGAACCCGAAGCAGAAGTTGCTTCGCACAGTTCTAAAGTAACCGAGTTGGAATCGTGCCTAATGGTGCTAGCATCGCATGTAATCCAAGCAGATGGTAAAGTGTCGCTTAAAGAAATTGATGCAGTAAGAAGTTTTCTGATAAACACATCAGGCGAAAAGAATATTGAAAGCAAAATGAGTGTAATGAATCATTGCCTCCATCATCAATATGAATTGGAAAAAGCCTGTGGCTACATTCGCATTTATCAGAATGAAACCGTTGCGCATCAAAGTCTTCGATTGATGTTTGACATTGCACTATGCGATTATGAACTATCTGAAAAGGAACATAAAATACTGTTGCGCATTTCAGGATTGCTAAATATTAATGATGTTGCTTTTAAGAAGTTAGTACAGCAGTGGGCAATTGTTATTCAAGATGATTACACGCTTTTAGGCGTTACCAAAAACGCTACGCAAGCCGAAATAAGAAATGCTTACAGAAAGCTGGTGTTGAAACTGCACCCCGACAGAAACAGCCAATACACAGACGCAGAAAAGAAAAGTGCAGAGCGTAAATTACAAGCTTTGCGGGAGTCTTATAAAAGACTGGTGAAAGATTGATTGTATCCTTTTTTATTGTGGCAGGGCTTCGACAATCTGCCGATGACACGTATCTTTTGATATTGCTTCGTGCCTGCCAATGAGAGATTGCTTTGTGCCTCCCCGCCAATGCGGGACGAGGCGCAATGACGCTGTCTTTCGTGGCAAAATCGCTCGTCATTGCTATACCGATAGCAATTTGCAGAAGCAATCTCTAGTCATCTGGAAGAGCTACACCCTTTCAAGCAACATAAAACTATGCTGCGCACCTTGATAGTTATTGTAAATCACTATTCGGCTGATTGAATCGTTGCTGCCTTTTTTCTTCACTACATGATGTGGCAGACTTTGTGTTTGCAAAAAGTGGCAAGCCATCCAAAATGCCACCGCAGGCACCGTTTGAAACTCTCCCGTAAGGTGTTTGAATCTTCCAATAGTTGTTTGCCCATCAAACACACGCTCGCAAGCAGTATAATATTTCAACAAACGGTTATCGCCATTCTCACCTTGCAAGAACAAGTCTATAAGTTCATCCCCCTTTAGATTATCTTTTAAAAAGGATTGGAGTTGATTACGCACCTCTTCTTCAGAAAAGCTACTTACCATCTTTATTGCACGCAACTTAGCAGTAGCGTTTTCCTCATTATTGTTTACAATAAACATCCCTGCACCTTCTCCAGGCAGCGTGCCTTTGGTGTCTGTATCATACAACTCGGTGTTAAGTGTAGGCTCGCTTTTATACCATCCCGCAAGCGAAACCAAACGGTGATTGCGCTCAGAAATTTCATCCACACCACCAATCAAATAAGTGTATTCAGGATTTTCGCGCAAAAGCATTGCCACATCCAACACCACATTCTCAAACGCTAAACCGCGATGAACGTGAGTAGCGTTATAGCCCTTTGTTTTGGTTATCATGCCCATGGTTCCAGCAATGGCATTGTAAGTGCTTTGCACAAAATGAGTAGGTGTTAATCGCCCTTCCTCATATTCCATTATCTGATTCAAAAACATGATACTGTCTTCAATACCTCCGTTTGCAGTGCCTACCAATATGCCATCCACTTTATTGTGCTGCAAAAGATTCATGCCAGTACCCACACCCATGCGCAAAGCCCTGCCCATCCTGCGCAATTGCCCCAATGGAACGCTCGTATATGGGGGTTCAATGGCGTAAACCAAATTATTAACCGAAGGTTTTACATTTTCTAAGTCAACATCGGTGAATGTAGGCTGGTGGCAGATACAAGAAGATTGATGAATGTAAAACATGTATGGAAACACTAATTATAGCCGTCAATGATATGAAATTTAAAAATCGTTGAAATGGTTCAAAAAAGGATTTTCTGTTTTGTTGTAAAGATTAATTTGAACTTTCATTTTCTACTCCCCATTTTGCAGCCGCAAAAAAATTGATTCTATGTATAATGTTGTGGTTATAGGTTCTGGTCCTGGAGGTTACATTGCTGCTATACGTGCAGCGCAGTTAGGCAACAAGGTGGCAATTATTGAAAAGTATAGTGTGTTGGGAGGCACTTGCACCAATGTGGGTTGCATTCCTTCAAAGGCGATGTTAGATTCATCAGAGCATTACCATGCCGCAACGCACAAATTTGATACCCACGGAATAGGTGTGAAAGAGCTTACCATAGACTTCCCTAAAATGGTTGCCCGCAAAACAGACATCGTAAAGCAGAACAATGATGGCATTGCCTTTTTGATGAAGAAGAACAAGATTGATGTATTCACGGGCAATGGTTCTTTTGTTACCAAAAACAAAATTGCCATTACTAACGACAAAGGCGAAAAGCAGGAAATAGAAGGCGAAAAGGTGATTATTGCTACAGGTAGCAAGCCAACGCAATTGCCCTTTATTAAAGTAGATAAGAAACGAATAATCACTTCTACCGAGGCTTTGACATTGCAAGAGATTCCAAAGCATTTAATCATTATTGGTGGCGGCATCATTGGTGTTGAGTTGGGCTCCGTGTTCTTGCGTTTAGGCGCCAAGGTTACCGTAATTGAATACCTTGAAAAGATTATTGCTTCCATGGATGAAGACATCAGCAGAGAGATGCAACGGGTGCTGAAAAAAGATGGCATGGAGTTTCACCTTGGCACCAAGGTTACGGGCGCAACAGTAAAGGGCAAAGAAGTGACGGTAAATGCCGAAAACAAAGCCGGTGAAAAACTGGAGTTGAAAGGCGATTATTGCTTAGTAGCTGTTGGTCGCGCTCCCTACACCCAAGGTTTAGGTTTAGAAAATATTGGTTTAAAAACAGATGAAAGAGGGCGCATTCCGGTAGATGCACATTTGCAAACATCGGTAGCTGGGGTGTATGCCCTTGGCGATGTGGTGGTGGGTGCCATGCTTGCCCACAAAGCAGAAGAAGAAGGTGCCTTTGTAGCAGAATTGATTGCCGGACAGAAACCGCACATTAACTACAATTTAATTCCCGGAGTTGCTTACACATGGCCCGAGGCAGCGGGAGTGGGTGCAACAGAACAAGAATTGAAAGCACAGGGCAAAGCCATTAAAACAGGCAAGTTCCCTTTTCGTGCATTGGGCAGGGCAAGAGCTTCGGGAGATTTGGACGGCTTTGTAAAAGTGATTGCCGATAAAGAAACCGATGAAATTTTAGGCGTTCACATCATTGGTGCGCGTGCTGCCGACTTAATTATTGAAGGCGTGGTGGCTATGGAGTACCGTGCCAGTGCCGAAGATATTTCGCGCATGAGCCACCCCCACCCTACCTACACCGAAGCTTTTAAAGAAGCCTGCCTGATTGCCACAGACAATCGCGCTTTGAATATGTAAGGTTGTAAACTGCCTCGATTATTCCGGCTGTTTATCCCCCGCAGGAGGGGGGTAGGGGGAGGATGTATTCTAAAACATAATCAACACATATTTTACCCCAACACAACCGCGTCATTGCGCCTCGTCACGTAAAGCGGGGGGAGAAACGAATTGAAAAAACTTTTTTGTGCGGTGGCATTATTCGTCTTGCAGTATGTTGTAAGTACAATCATCATGGCGCGACCCTCCCCCGATAAATATCGGGGGAGGGTCAGGCTATCCATTTCAAGTCCTCGCTCGTTCCTCGCTGTGGGCTTTACATTCCTATCCTTCGCGCACCCCTGTGGCTGGTAAAGTCATTCTGAATGTTACGCTATTCTTCCCCCAGAATATTAAAAGTAATTCCGATTATCTCCTCAAAAATATCATCAGCATAAGCATCAATTTCCAATTCGTGAATCACTTTAATGTATTGCATTTTCCCATGCAAGTCATAAAGATTTGTTGCTGTATAATTCTTGAAACTCGGTTGAAGTTCGTTATAGATTATGTCGTATTGTTTCAAAATAAATTCAGGCTCTCTGTTGAATTGCTTTGAAACTTCTTCCGCACTCCCTTTAACTTCAATCCCTTTAATTCGTGAAAGCAGTTTCACTTTCATCGAGTGATTGAATATATCAATCAAGTGCTTTTGATCTTTGTCTTTCTGGAAGTAAAAGAAACTGAGTTTTATTAAATCAACCAAAGTTCCTGTACGCAAAATCCTCCAAACATCTCCGT
>CAZKHZ010000013.1:25622-29646 GCA_964552715.1 uncultured Chitinophagaceae bacterium
GTCAGATGCTAGTTCTGTAGAAAAAGATGCCCTAGCAATTTCAAAAACATCTTTCATTAAGTAAAATTTAGTGTGTGTTAGTTCCCACTGTCATCTGCAAAATCTCCTGCCATACATCAGAAGCAATTGCCTCTGCTAAACGATTACCGTCTGTAACAAAAATGGTTTCCTTAAATTTCAATTGCTCAAATGCTTCAAAATATTTAGCGCGCACATTCCTAAGGTTTTCGCTCGTCTCATAAAGTTCCAATGAACTTCTTCCATTCAGCAATCGCTTCATGCTTACCTCTGGCGAAATGTCAATGTAAATATTCAAATCAGGACGAAGCAAATCAGCACTTAATGAATTTGCTTCTATCACCCAATCCATAGACATGTGCGTGCCGTGATAAGCATAAGAAGAAAAATAATAGCGGTCTGTTATCACAGTGTATCCTTCTTCCAGTTTTTTAAGTATCCCGTTTGTTTTGCTCAGCAAATGGTCTAATCTGTCGGCTACAAAAAGACCTGCAATCACGCTGTGGTCAGCTTCCATTTTATGGCTAAAAATATTTCGGATAAGTGCACCAATCGGGCTATCCGTTGGTTCAAAAGTTGAATACACTTTATGACCTGCTTTTTCCAAATGCTCCGCCAATAGTTTTACCTGTGTGCTTTTTCCACTTCCGTCAATCCCTTCAAAGGCTATGAATAAATTCTTCTTCATTGTATTTTGTTGAATTTCGATTTCAAAGATAGGGTTAATATAAGTTTTCACTGACACACAATTAGCTAACTCTTTTCTTTATAGCGTTCATCGGAGAATATTTCTATTGTCTCACTTTAATGACCAATTGGTATCAAATAGAAGTCTGATAAAAACACCATCATCATGGCGCGCCCCTCCCCCGATAACTATCGGGTCGGGTAGGGAATTTATCCCGAATCCCTTCGGGGCTACTATCTTTTTGGGGGCTTCTTATTTGTCTTCCTGTGCTTGCCGATGGAACTCATTCCTTTTTGTCATCCCGAGCTTTGCCAAGCAACCGCCCCCCAAAAAGGATATTCGCTTCCATCCTTCGCGCACTACCCTAGCTAGTTTTGTACTTCATTTACGCTATTACCCCTTCCTGCAAAGCATCCAAAACCTCAGGCACGTTATTGTCACCATTTTTGCTACTTATAAGTTTACTTATTGGATAAGCCAACATATCATCATCAGCAAACGGAACCATCAATTCATTAATCTCCTTTTCTGTTTCTACATTCAACCATGCAGTTCTGTCCTTCTCAGCTATTATTAAAGGCATTCTCTTTTTCGTGTTGTGTATCTCCGCCATCATATCGTTTGCAGGTGTAGTTATTATGGCAAACGTTTCCCTCACCTCTCCTGTTTTTATATCCGTCCAACTGTCATAAATACCTCCCATTGTAAAATCCTTCAACATACTTTCCGAATCTTGCACACCTATTCTGTAAGGTTGTTTCGTTTTCGAGTTTATAGTCTTCCATTCAAAAAAACTCAACGCAGGAATCAAACACTTCTTCTGCCTTATCGAACTTCTAAACGAAGGCTTTACAAACACATTTTCACAAGTAGCATTTAGTGTCATTGCCCTAAGTTCATCTGCCTGTTTAGCATCCTTCACCCAAAACGGCACTAAGCCCCAATTATACAACTGCAATTTATTTGGGTCTTGTTGTGTCATAACTGGCATTAACGGAAAAGCAAACCCATTCGCAACAAATATCTTCTCCACTTGATTGCCCTTCACTTCAAGGCTCAATGCCTCCCATTGTGCCATTTTATGTTTTCCTAAAAATAAACCCTCTCTATCCCACACATTATAGAAGTAACACATTGTTCATATTTTAATGATACCCAAACCTAAACAACTATTTAATTTGCCCTGCAATAAAAACAGCCGCTAAACTTTTCTTTCTTCTACTATTTCTTCACCTGCCATTGCTTTATTGTTTTCTTTCGCAACCTCCCCACTAAGCTAATTTTATCAAATCTTCTCTCCTTTCCGAAGTAGAAGACCTTATTTTTGAAGACCAACTTCAACAATTAAACGATACAATCAACAACTCAATGATCAATTCTAACTTCCCTAAAATATCAATCAAAGTTCGTCCACTCATTCCAGGCGAACCCCTCAACCTTCCTTTAGTTCAATCTAAAGTTCCTGCAAGTTTCCCTTCCCCTGCTACCGATTATATGGAAGAACCCACCGACCTCAATGCCTTGCTCATTCCCCGCCCTCATAGCACCTTCTTAGTTACAGTCGAAGGCGTAAGTATGAACGATGCACGTATCTACAATGGCGACATTCTTATAGTAGATAAATCCCTCGAGCCTTCAAACAACCAAATTATCATTGCCTATGTAGATGATGCCTTCACAGTTAAACGCCTATCCAAAATCAAAGGCAAACTGTATCTCGTCCCCGAAAACGAAAACTATAAACCCATCCTACTTACCGAACACTCCAACTTCAAAGTCTGGGGCGTGGTTACTTGGGGCTTGCATAAATTTTAATTCATTCTCCTATTCTCGCACTGTCGGGCTTGCGAGTCGGGCGAACCGCAGGGATAAAGCCAATAACTTTGTCCCCGATTTTTTTGTCCCCCTTTTTTAACTTTTCCTCCCTTCTTTTTTGTCTCGGTGAGCTTGTCAAACCACCCCAAAATCCTACATTCGCTCGGCTGTTCATTCCCCTCCCCAAAGGGGCAAGGGGTGTGTCCGCTGTTTCTATTTTCTATTTTCTTATATCCAGTATCTACACCCCACATCTAAAATTCTATTTCCATGTTCGCCATAGTAGATTGCAACAACTTTTATGCCTCTTGCGAGCGAGCCTTTCGCCCCGAGCTAAACGGCAAACCCGTTGCCGTACTCTCCAATAATGACGGCTGTGTCATTGCCCGTTCCAACGAAGTCAAAGCACTCGGCATCGAAATGGGCGCACCCTACCACCTCAACAAACAACTCTTCGAAAAACACAACGTCCATATTTTCAGCAGCAACTACACCCTCTATGGCGACATGAGCCGCAGAGTCATGCTCTCCCTCAGCCAGTTCACCCCCGAAATCGAAATCTACTCCATTGACGAAGCCTTTCTTCACTTCTCTCACATTCCATCTTCCACGGCTGTTTTATCCCCCTCCAGTCAGGGCGTAGGGGGAGGAAATCCTACCGAACAATCCTACACCACCCTTGCCGCACACATCAAACAAAAAGTGCAGCAATGGACTTGCATTCCTGTCTCCATAGGCATTGCACCTTCCAAAGCACTTTGCAAAATGGCAAACCGTTTCGCCAAAAAGGTAATGCCCGAAATTGGTGTGTACGCCATAGACACCGAACAAAAGAGAATCGAAATACTAAAGTGGTGCAGCATCGAAGATGTTTGGGGCATCGGTCGCCAACACACCAAAATGCTCAGGGCAAACGGCATCTTCACCGCCTTCCACTACACCCAACAAAAACCCGACTGGATAAAACGTCACCTCACTATCAATGGTCTGCGACTTTGGCACGAACTAAACGGCAAACCCGCCTTACCACTCCAAACCTTCATCTCCCACAAAAAAGAAATCTGCACCTCTCGCTCCTTCGGCAACATACTCACCAATCTCTCCCACATCGAAGAAGCAGTCGCAAACTATGCCGCCCGTTGTGCCGATAAACTCCGTCAGCAACAAACCAGCACACAATATGTTATGGTATTCCTCCACACAAACCCCTTCAACAAAACCGACAAACAATACAGCAATTGGCGAGGCATCGCACTTCCACATCCCACCAATGCCACACCCGACATTATCAAAGCAGCCATCACCGCCATCCGCAAAATTTACCTCCCCGGCTTGCGCTACAAAAAAGCAGGCGTTATTGTCTCCGGTCTTATCCCAAACCAACAAGTTCAAGGAAATATCTTTACAGACTTCGCCCAAAGCCCCCAACACAAAATCTCTAAAATTATGGATGAAATAAACCATACCCTCGGCAAAGACAAACTACGCATAGCCGCTCAAGGC
>CAZKHZ010000014.1:0-29380 GCA_964552715.1 uncultured Chitinophagaceae bacterium
ATTATATAGCCATAATTACATGATAATCAAATTGTTATATTATAACTTGCTAACAATTTGATTTTTAGAACTCCCCAAATATAAACATAATAGAAAAAGGGTCAACATCATTTTCCGAGTACTATAAAACACGCTAATAGTTTCCTTAAAAGGGTTTTAACCTTCCCATAACTTTTTTTCAAATATTTTTTAGCAAAGGGGTAAAGTTTTACTTAAAAAAGACAAACCTTTTTTTTGCCACAAAATGAATCCGCAGACAAACTCAAAAATCCTAAACGAAACCTAATTTTCTACAATGCGTATGAAGCGTAAAAATCTCTCTTATGCAAAAGTATTCTTCACAAATACTATTGGTGTTGCCGTTCTTGGTGATGCTAATAACTTTCACATCTATTGCTTTGCCCGAAGGCAAAACCAACACTTCAAAAATTAAGCTCGAAAAAATTTCTGTCAAGCATCTTGATTGGGATCAAATAGCCGTAAGTTTTGATGTGGTAAATGAGGAAGGCGAAAGCCTGATTCCGGAACAAACGGTGGTGAAGGTTTTTAATGCAAAGGGCAAATTGGTGTCGCAATCGTTTGGCAAAAGGGTTTTGCTGAATGATGCCGAACTTGGCTCCGAAGAATCTTTAAAAATTGAAATTGAAGTGTCGGCTGCGGGTACCAAACTTACGCATAGCGAGGTGTTGAAGTCATCCAAAAAGCAGTTGAACTTTAACCCAATGATTGTGTATCCGTTAAAGAAACAATTGTATGCAGGCGCTTACAGCATTTCACCAAAATTATATCGTGTGAAATTTGATAGCCAGTTGGAGTATGAAGCCATTGAATTTGATTCGAAGAATGTGCAGTATTTCTTGACGGTGAAAGATGAAAGAACAGGCAAAAAAATTGCTGTGCAGGTAAAAGAAGGCAGTGCAAAATTCAAGCTAAATGATTCGCCACAGTATGACGACTTCAAGCCATTTTTAGAATCGTCTATTGGCGAAAATTATGGAGCCACATTGAGGTTTTCTTTTCTTGGAATTTGGAATGATAAAAGCTTTGAGGGCGAAGCCACCGATGTGCATTTAGCTTTTTCGGGTGTTAGCATTCGCAAAACGGAGCAGCCTAAAATTCAAATCGAAAGGGTTGCCACAGCATCTGTGCAAAGGGAAAATACCATTGCCTTGGGTTCACTAGTAGAAATTCAAAAGTATGCAAAGGCAGTTGCTTCAAGATTATCTGAAACCTATCGCGTAATTCCTGAATCGCTGCAAGTAAATGTGCATCAATGGAAGTTTGATGCAGGTTCAAATTTGTATGAGGCAAGCATTAGTGTGCAGTGGTTGAACACCTTTGCCACCGATGAAAAATATATGGTAAAAGGAACTTTGGTAGTAGATAAATACGGCAAGCGTCCCGACTTTCAACGCAGCTATGCCAACCAAACTATCTTAGATATTGAAAAATACAGTAAGGTAGAAAGGGCAATGGCTTCGGTGAGATAAAAGGTTAAATATGTTCATAAAATTCTGTCACAATCTTACACAAACCATAGTGAGGGTTTCAACTACTTTCTGGTAATCAGCTCGAAGAGATACCCCGACAATGGTCGCAGACCTTGTAGGTGGTTTGAAAGACAAATCAACTTTTACTCAGCAGCTTTGCGCTTAGCTTTCCACCATAAAAACGCAATGGTGCCACCAACCAAGTAGGGTGTGAGGAATAAATACAATACACCTTTGTTGATGCCCGCTGCTGCGCTCGATCCGCTTTCTAACGAGCTTTCGGCACTTGCTTTACACATAGCACATTGCGCAAAAATATCGCTGCTGATAAAGCACAATGCCAACACTAAAAACACGGTAAATACAATCTCTTTTTTCATAATAACATCCTCTTAATTTTATTTTCTGTCATGCGAGCCTGTCGAACCATCTAATCTCTGTTTAATAATATGGCGAAATCATAAAGTAAACAATCACTCCGGTAATACTCACATACAACCAAATAGGGAAGGTGATTTTTGCCAACTTTTTATGTTTACCAAACTCAGCCGTCAAACCTCGATAGGCAGTAAGCAAAATGAATGGAAGAATAACAGCCGCCAAAAAAATATGTGTTATCAGGATGAAAAAATAAACATAGCGGATATTGCCTTCGCCACCATAAGCAGTGTTGCCACTTAGCAAGTGATGTGCAATATATGACACCAAAAACAACACCGAAAACACAATGGCTGCAAGCATAGTCTTCTTGTGCAACTCATATTTTTTTTGTTTTACAAAAAAGATTCCTGTGAGCAATAACAAGCTAACAATGGAGTTGATGAAGGCATTGGCTTTGGCAAAAATGTGTACATCAAAACCTAAATCCACATCTAATTTAATTTGCTTCAGTAAAACTACTGCGGCAAACACCACAAACGAAACAACACCGATTAAAGCGTAAGCTGATTTGTCATTTTTTTGAATAGAAGCCTTGAGCATATCTTTAAAATAAATCTTTAATTCTTGATTTTTTCTTAGGGTCTTTTCTGAATGAAAACCCTTTTTCAGTATCGCGTAACAATAGAACCAAATCGCCCATCAGTTTGTTCACGCTCACCGAATCTAATCCATTGTAATACCCGCGAATGTTGCCATTCCAATCCACCAAAATCAATTTTTCGCTATGGATAAAATCTTCGGGTCCATCATCATCTTTTGCGGTTACAAAAAAGCCTTTTTGTGCCAAATCAAAAATTTCCTCTTTGCTGCCGCGCAAGAAAAACCATTTTCCCGGCACTGCATTGTGTATATCTGCATACGCCTTCAGCGCAGCAACAGAATCTTTGGCTTCATCTACCGAAATAGAAACGAGTTTTACTTTTTCATCCTTTATAAAACTCTTTTGAATACGCTCCATTTGGGTGGTCATTTTTGGGCACACACCTGGGCAAGTAGTAAAGAAGAAATCTACCACAAACATCTTGCCGTCCATACTGTCTAATTCAAGTGAGTCGCCAAGATGAGTTGCTAGTTTGATATTTGGAATGGTATGAAAAATAGAATCGCCACTTTCGGTAACACCCATTGCAAACATCGGGCGGGGCGATTTAGGGCGAGGAACCTTTGATAATGGACGAAACATTAATATAAAAAATGCTGGAATTGCTATCACAGCCGCTAAGGCTAAAATTCGGTATTTCGGATTCATGTATGCTACTTAAACGCTTTAGTTTTGTTACACTTTCAAAAGCGCAGCAAATGTAATACACGGAATTTCTTGAAATGTTATTTCTACCTATCAAAAAAAGAACTGTGCCGCCTTCTTACCCTCCTCTGCTGACGCTTTGGAAAATTACAACACCCCTACCACCGTAAGTGTTGCAAAAAGTAAATGCGCACACAGCCTTATTCTTGTATAACTTTAATTTCTTAACAGATTGCAAATATCTAAAATTTGATTTAATATTTATAAATGTGCGATAAACATAGGTAGGTTTAATTCTCGAATGATTTTATTGGACATGCTTTGCTCAAAAACTCTAGAAATTGCATTTCTGCCATAAGCACCCATCACTACTATTGAATTTGCACCATCTATTTTTAAATAATTCAATAACTGCGATTCAGGTGTGCCATTCAAAATTGTCAGACTCGCCTTTGGAAAGTGAACATTTGCTAAGTCTTTAAAAGATTCGCCACCAGTTATATCCTTACTTCTGCCTTCATTTACACTTACTACCACCGCTTCCATATCTTCCAATTCTGCAAATAAATAACTGAACTGTTTCATGGCGTAAGTAGAGGAGGGGCTGCCATCGTAGCAAAAAATCACCTTGTCGAAATACTCGTAATTCATTGGCACAATCAATACCGGACAGCGCGACTCCGCCAATAAATCCTTTACAAACGGACTTGGATTTGCATCGCTTAATGAATAGAAGCTTAAATTTTCGTCTGCAATAATTACATCGGCATACGTACTTTCGCGCAGCAATTCATTTATAGGAATTCCCTTTTCTTTCTTTACAGTAAAGACAACGTTTTGTGTTTTACATTCATTAGTAAACAATGCCACATTTCTTGCAATCTTTTCTGCGTCTTCTGCTTCTATTTCTGCAATGGTGGCAAAGTCAATAAATGGTTGATCCCAAACATAACTATAGGTCATGCTCAAGTAACGAATGTCGTGTAAAAAGATGGCTGTGATTTCGCTGCCCGAAAGTTTAGCTAAGCGTACAGCATAGTCTATTGTTCCTTTTGAAAACCTTGTGCCGTCCATCGCGGCAATTATTCTTTTTTTCATGCTGTGGCAGTTTTTAATTGTGATGCAAATTTAAGTTTCTTATGGGAGGCAATTTAATGATGGTAATTTGAGACTGACATGATATTTGTCAGCTAAGCGGTTCAAGAAAAGTTTGAGTACAAATGTTGAAAGGTTTGTTAGTTAAATCAGTTACTATTCATAACCACTTTTAATTACAGTTAATATTATTTTGAAGCGACCGTTGGGTTCTATATAACTTGGTTTGTGCGCAGGTATTAGAATGCCTTGCCCTGCTTCAAGTTTATGTAGTTTGCTGTCTATTACAATTTGTGCCGAACCGTCAACTATTTGCGCATAAGTATCGTATGGCAATACTTTTTCATTCAGTCCTTCTCCTTGCGCAAATGCGATTGCATTGATGGAGCCAGTGGCTTTTTTCATTATAGTCTTGTTTACTACAGCACCGTGCTCATATTCTATTAGCTCAACGATAATATGTTTTAAACCTTTTTCTATTGAGCCCTTCTTTTCAGGTAAATTTTCAAGTTTCTTAGTGTCCATGATATTATTTTTGTTGTTAAGAAGTCACTTTAATTAATCCATATAAAACAGTGCAACAATTGCTGCCATTTCTTTCCTACTTTTTCCAAGTTTGCACATCAACTGGTTAAACATATCATCGCTTTTACCCTTTTCATACTTCAGGTCTTGCACAGTAATGTTTGTAAACTTCTTTTTAAGTTTTGCTTTATGCGAAACCCAACTACTAATATTGTCGGTTTTAGTCGTGTCCATTTCTTATTATTTTATTTGTGCTTGATATCTTTTCTGCTTTCTTCAAAAAGAAATTCATATCCTGTTATGAATGAAAATATCTGAGTGAATTTATGCTTGATTTTTCCCTTGTTTCCGTACCAAGTTTCATGTTCCACAGAGGGAATTATATTTTTAATTTTCATCTTATTTATTTTAGAAATTAATACTGAGTTATTTATTGTTCCAGCAAGCGGAATAGTTCGTTCAAGTCTGGTGAAAGAATAATTTCTGTTCTGCGGTTGCCAGCTTTTCCTTCCGCTGTATCATTAGTTTTTACAGGCTGAAATTCTCCTTTACCAGATGCTGTGATGCGCTTTGCATCAAAGCCATATTCTTTTGTTAATGTGCGCACAATAGATGTAGCGCGCGAAACACTCAAAGCCCAGTTGTCTTCAAATTGCACTTTGCTTATAGGCACATTATCTGTATGTCCTTCAATCATCACGCTGATATCTTTAGTGTTGTTTAAAACCTGCGCCAAACTTTTCAAAGCATTTTTTCCTTTAGGATCTACCACTGCACTTCCTGATTTAAAGAGCAATTTTTCTTGCAGCGACACATATACTTTACCATCTTTAATATATACGCTTAATTCGTCAGCTTTAAAATTGATAAGCGCATCTGAAATTGATTTTTTGAGATTTTGCATTACATCTCTTTGCCCTTGAATTATTTCCTGCAAAGTTTTCAAACGCTTAGCTTGTTCAGCTATTGTCATTTTAGATTTAGATGATAATTCTTTTAAATCATTTGCGGAAGAGGCATTTGCATTTTCCAATGCTTCTTTTTGTTGTTGCAAGTCTTTTACGGTTGTGTTACAAGCATCCAAGGTTCTGTGTGTAGATGAACTGTCGCTTTGCAATTTACGTACTCTGTTTTCTGAGGTTAGTAATTTGCCTTTAGAAACGCAAGATGATAGTGACAGCCCTGCTACTGCAAGGGTAATCAGCAATATTTGTATAGTTTTTTTCATTGTTATTTTTTAATGTGTGATGAAATAATCACGGTGCAAATATGTTTCCTCGCAATGCTAGATGTGTTACACTTTTGTGTAATTCTGTTATATCATTCTCATATTTACTAAGTTAGAAGGAATGTCTATTTCACCATGTCGTGAATAAAGTAGGATAGATAATGGTTAAACTCATCGCCCTTTTCAAGATTGGATAAATGCCCAGCATTATCAATAAGGTGTATAAATGAATCCTTAATGTTTTTATTCAAATATTCTGATTGTGTTGCTGGAGTTACTGTGTCTTGCTTGCCGCATAAAACTAGGGTTGTTACAGAGATTTTACTTAACGATGTGCAGCTTTCATTTCGCGATGCAAGTGCTTGCAATCCACTTATAATAATCTCGGGAGAATTATTTTTGATGATGCCTTTTATATTTTCAACTAATGCTTTTTCGTTTTTAAATGTGTCTGGATGAAATACAGCTTGAAGAAAATTTTCCGTAAATTTCTCTGTCCCTTCTTTTTCAATTTGAGCAATTGTTTTTGCTCTACCGTCTTTTACTTCTTGAGTATCTGCAATACATTGAGTATCTGCAAATATGAGTGCTGAAAACCTTTCTGGGAAACGGTTTACTGCATTTAGTAAGATAAATCCACCCATAGATAAACCACAAACAACTGCGCTTTTAATTTCCAGCGCGTCCATAAATTTTATCAAATCATCTGCAAATAAAGTAATGCTCATTTTTTCATTACCTGCATTTGATTTACCGAAGCCGCGAATATCAATCGCAATTACGCGATAGGTATTTTTTAAAAAATCAATTTGAGGTTTCCATGCCGACTTATCAAATGGAAATCCATGTAGAAAAATTATTGGCTCTAATCCTGTACCAAAATCATCATAGCAGATTTTTGTACCATTAACTGTGATAAATAGATCACTGCCCGATGCAATTGTTGTTTCCATTTTGTAAATTATTTACTTGTAAATTACTTCACCTCTGTTAGCCTTCCATAGTCTTTCAAAGTATTCGGCATCTTCGTCATTGTGTGGATTAATACCTAATACAATTTTCCCTTTTTTCACACCTGATTCATATAATGCAGCTTGCTCTTCGGGAATGCCCACGCCAACTAAAGCACCAATGATGCCACCAGTTACTACGCCTGTACCAATGCCTGCAATGCCTGCCGCAATTGGTCCTGCAAGCAGAATGCCGAATACAGGAATAGCAACTGATGTACCCAACGCTGCTAACACACCTACTATTGCACCTAAGGTTCCACCTACTGCACCGCCAATGCCTGCGCCCTCGGCAGCCTTTGTTGCTAGGTCGGTTTCAACCATTGTACTCTTAAAATACTTTTTGCGTGTCTCATCCGACATTACTAGGTTTATTTCTGCATTAGTGTATCCCCTGTCATGTAAAACAGAGTAAGCATTTTCAGTACTTTCTCTGTCCAAAAACATACCTGTAAGCCATTTTTTGTTTGGCTTTATACCATCGCCTGATTGATTTTCTATCATCTTATTTTTTTTAATTATGAAACAATTAGTTTAAAAAACCCCCTTGTATTAAGGAGTTTCATCAAAGCAGTATTATAGATTTACATCTTCTGTACGCCTGTTTAAGCCTATGTCAACTGAATTTCTATCATTAGTGATTTGATCTTTAGGAATATCTTTATCAGTAACTTCCTTAGAATTGATTTCTTTTTTTCTTGTCACGTTAGTGATTTTATTCGAGCCATTTAAAATGACATCCTCTTCTTCGATAAAAACGCTTGGGTAATTCTTTACTTCACTTTGCTCAACGGGTTTATTGTTATCTACTTCTTTTTGATTTACATCATTAGTTGTTGGTTGATCTGATGTTTTACCGTTTTGGTGATAGTTGCGTTGCTCGTTTTTATTTTTTTCCATTGGTAAAAATTTTATTTGCAAATGAATTTTTGCATTGACACAAAAGTGTGTTCTATGGAAGGTTGTGACGTTATATAATAAGATGTTTTACTTGCATCATTCACACATTTCAGGGGGCTGTCATTGTTTGCTGCATTCTCCTTTTTGCTTCTATACACCACAGCAATTCATCAATAAATACTTTTGAATTTTTATTTACTTCATCTACATCTGTAGCAACACCAGACTGATTGTATTCATCCTCTACATTAGGAACAAGGAAAGTTGCGGGTACTGTCCATGCACGAATTTTCCAAAGTGAAAACTGTAATGCTGTAATTACTTGCGAGCCTCCAAACACTCCTGCTGAAACTGTTGCTATGGCTATTGGTTTGCGATGCCACTCTTCATACAACACATCAATCGCATTTTTTAAACTTGCTGGATAGCCTCCGTTGTATTCGGGTGTAACAATGATGATGCCATCGGAACTTTTTATCTTTTTTCCAAATCCAAGTAACTTTGCTGAGGGATTTTTCTGAAGAATTAGTTTCTCATGAAATATTGGAAAGTCGTATTCTTTCAAATCAATTATTTCTGTTTCTGCAATATCATTGTCCAGTAAATAGTTTTTAAAATGAAGTGCAACTCTATTGCTGTTGCGACCTGTGCGCACGCTTGATGAGATTATTGAAATTAATGGCATGATTTTTTATTAAATATTTTAAATCTGTTATTTCAGTAAACAGAAAAACCCCACATTGCTGTGAGGCTCTTCTGTTTGATTTTCGGCATTACTTTTTAGAGTGCTGATTATCCTGTTTCGATTCTGTTTTCTTTGAATCTGTTTGGGTAGAAGATTTTTCGTTGGAAGGTTTCCATTTAGAAGTTTCTTCTTCGCGCTGAACCTTTTTAGGACCTTCAGCAACTACCTTTGATTGCGTCAAATCCTCGTCAGTTACGTGTTTCTCCTGTTTTTTTTCAGAGTTGCGACCCGTGTTGATTTTAGGATTCTCAGTTGAATGGTCTTTTTTACCATTACCAGCAGCAGGCTTTTGATTTCCCTTTCTGTCGGTTTCTTTTTGATTGTTTCCCATTTTGAAATATTTATTAGTGAATGAATTTTCACTATGCAAATGTGTTTGCAATGCACCCTAATATTGTTACACAACTTCTCTTTTTATTTGTTGTATTCACACATTTAATTTGGACTTTATCCCTAAATTGTATGTTAAATCAATAGTGAGATAATGGGCGACTGCCAACGCCCCTTGTCCTTAAATCTATGAACTTCCATTACATGGTATATTATCTATTGTGTGAATTGTACAATTTGTATGTTGAATTGTGCAACTATTTATTCAGCTAAAAAACCATCTTTCGGCTTTTATATAAATGTTTAAGAGTTTGCGAAATGATTAATGAATAGCGTACAAACTTCACTGTATTTAAAGCATTTTCGCCACAGCCGAACAATATCAATGACTTATTTTAAGATAGTAGTTGCATTTCTATTTCAGGGGTTTTCTGCAATTGTTTTTGCACAAGACCATTATTGGAGTCAACAATATGGCGGGCAGGCAACATTGATGGGTGGAACAGTTGTTGCAGGCTCAAACGACCACAGTAATATTTATTACAACCCTGGGGCAATTGGTTTTGTTGATAGTGCGCGCGTAACGGCAAGTACCTATGTTTTTGGATTTGAATACATGAAGTTGAAAAACGCAGCAGGCACAGGGCTCGATTTAAAAAGTATTCAGCTAAATATTTTACCACAGCTACTTGCTGGAAGTATTGGCATAAAAAAAGTTCCAAAGCTTAAATTGATATACGGCACATTAATGCGCAGCCGCACCAATGTAGGGTTTGAACAGAACAATAAAAATAGCTATGAAGTAATTGCAGGCTCACCGGGTGCAGAATATTATAAAGCAAGTGTAGAATACAGGAACAATTCTGTAGAGCAATGGGTTGGATTTGGGCTTGCCTATCAAATCAATCCAACTTGGGCGGTGGGTATTTCTTCTTTTACTGCCTACACACATGTGGAAACGCGCACCACACAAAATAATAATTTAGATGCCCAAGCTAATGGTGTACCCTACATTGCTACCGTCAACGAATTCAATTCAATGAACTTGAATCAATTTACACACATATTTAAGTTGGGTGTTGCTGCGCGTTTTAAGCATGTTCACTTGGGCATGGCTTTAACACTGCCAGGCATAAAAATTTGGGGAAAAGGAAAAATTGAAAAGTCGTTTGAAGTATATAATTTGAATCAGAATGCTGCCGACACTTCTATGCCAGCCCAGCAGCATCCAAGTTATGTTATTTCAGATGTTCAAGAAGGTATCAACAGCCATTATAAAATTCCATTCTCTGCATCCATAGGTTTAAAGTTGGTGTATCCCGCATTTTCTCTCTCTGCATCCCTCGAGTATTTTATGGGTTACAAAAATCATATCGTTTTGCAAGGTGCCAATCGCGCGGTCATTCGCCCCACAGCATTTTATGGCAACGATACCATCAAAGATTTTATGAAGCTGCAAACCACAGCTTCCTTTGTATTAAATGCAGGTATTGGAGCCGAAATCAAAATCAGGGATGATATAAATCTTTTGTTGGGTCTGCGTACAGATTTAAGCAACCGCACCGATTATTTACCAAACAATGCAGTAATTAATGTAGTGTCTGCCAAGTCTCCATCGTGGCACTATCTTTATTTGTCTTCGGGCTTTACTTACAAACTTGCTTTTCATCACCTCACCCTTGGTTTCGATTACGGTTTTGGCATTCCAGTTGAGAAGCAACAGATATTCAATCTTACGGAGCCAACTCAGTCAACTTATCTTAGAGGTAACTTAAATCAGGATGTAAATATTTCGGTACACAAACTCAATTTCATTCTGTCATACACCTATTTCTTTCGCCCGAAAGAAAAGAACTTTGGTCCCCTCTCAATTATTGATGAATTGAGAAAGGTGGAAAAGAAAAAAGGAAGGAAGAAGTAGTATTAGTACTTCTAAATGAATGAATGTTGCAACTGATTTATTGAATAGTGTAACGCTTTAGAATTGATACCAAGCATTTTTGCCCTGTGAAAATTCTTTCACAAAAAATCAATTTTATAGATGAATAATTCTACACTTTCAATACAGAAAATAGTAACAGGAATGCTTGTGGCATTGATGCTTACTAGCAGCATGTATGCTGCAGTTTTTACAGCAGTTGCTTCTGGTAATTATAACAGCACAGCAACATGGTCGGGTGGGGTAGCTCCCCCTGCATTTGTGTTGTTAGACCAAATTGTTATCCCAGCGGGCATCACAGTTAATTTGAACAATGATATTACACTGAATGGCGCATTGGCTTCTTTAAATGTTGCAGGCACATTAAGCACATCCAATAGCTCTTCGATAGCAATGACACTCGGCACACTAAGCGGTGCAGGCACATTAACAGTGAATGCCTTAACTGTTAGTCTCAGTCCCGCCTTTTCTTTCGCAGGCACTTTAAATGTAACCACCCTAAATTCAGCGGCAGGTTTTCAATCGTCAGCCGATATTTTGGTTGGTCAGTCATTAAATCTTACAGCAGGAACTTTATCGCTTGTTTCGGGGGGCAGTTTGGCAGTAGGCACCGGAGGAACAATTTTTGTTTCGGGTGGATCGCTAACAGCAGGTATTGGCGGCACAGTGACACTTTCTAATAACTACAATGTAAGTTATTCAGGTGTTTCTTCTTTAGCGGGCGTAGAGTTGTCAGGTATTGGATTGCGCAACGTAACAGTTAATGTAGCTGCCGGAAATTCTGTAACGCTTGCATCAAGTCTTACAGTTGTGGGAACATTAACCCTTACCAACGGCACATTGGTATTGGCAGGAAACGACTTGACCATCAATGGTCCTGTAGCAGTAGCGGGCAGTGGCACTATATCTTCAACTGCGGTTTCAAGTATAAGTGTAAATACAACTAGCGGTATTGCAGGCACTTTGACATTTAGCGGTTTGACACCTGCGGTTAAAGATTTCACCATCAACATTGGTGCTGGTAACACAGCTACAATCGGTGGCAATTTAACTGTGAACGGAACATTGCAATTGAACAGTGGAACATTGAATTTTAACGATGCTAGTTTATCTATTGGCGGCAACATCAGCGGCACGGGTTCATTAAGCAGCAATTCAAGTTCAAACTTAACCATCAGCACATTAACAGGTTTGACAACAGCGTTGAAATTTGCAACAGGTGGTCAAACATTGAACAACTTAAGTCTATCGGTTGGTGTAGGTAATTCAGCATCTTTAGTAAGCAATTTGAATGTAAACGGTATGCTTACAATTCTTGCAGGCAGCAGTTTTAATTTAAATGGCAACACACTTATATTAGGTTCAGCAAGCAGTATGGTAGGCACAGGCATGATTGCTGCAACTCCTACGTCTAACATTATCATTAACTCTACTGTTGGCATCTCTTCATTAATGGTGAGCGGTACTATAGGTAGTTTTACTGTAAACAGTGGTGGCAGCGCAAACGTTACATTAGGCAACGATTTGACAGTTGATGGAACACTTACTTTACAAAGCGGCTCGTTGATTTTGAACGGCAATGATTTAAACATAACCGGCACTATTGCAGCAGCGGGAAGCGGCACTATTTCTTCTTCAGCTATGTCTAATATTTCGGTTGCTACCGCAACTGCTCCAATGGGTGCTTTGCGTTTTAATGCAAGTGCAAACACTGTAGGTGATTTAGAAGTAAATATTGGTAACAGCGGCTCTTTAGCTATTGCTACAGACTTGAATGTTACTGACACACTTCGCTTCATGGCAGGTAAATTGAACATGGCATCCAATCAATTGACTATCGGAACAATGGGTGCTATTAAAGGTGCAAGCAGTTCAGCTTATGTTATTACAACTGCTGGTGGTTCATTAGAGCAAAATGTGCTTGCAGGTGGCAGCACATCAGTTGCTTTCCCCATTGGTACTTCAACCAACTACGCCCCTGCAAATATTCATTTGAACACAGGCTCTGCTAGTGGTAAAGTGCAAGTGGGTGTTGTAAATGATGTAAAAGCACAAGGCACAACAGGTGTTGATTTTTCAGCTTCTCGCTCGGTAGTAGATGCTACTTGGAATGTAAGTTCAAGCATCGTTGGTGCTTTTAATTTAGACTTGAAAGTAATGTGGTCAGCAGCTATGGAAGTAAACGGTTTTAACCGCAACGCTGCATACCTTTCGCATTACATCAGCGGTGGATGGGACATGAGCGCAACCTCGGCTGCTACAGCAGAAGCAGGTGGCATGTATAGCATTCAAAAAACTGCTTTAACTACACTTAGCCCTTTTGCAGTGTTCGACCAAAACACTACAACAGCTATCGGTGAAATCAATAATGACATTCAGTTTCAAGTTTATCCTAATCCAACTGCCGATAACATCAACATCCAAAACACATCAGCTTCTACCGAATCAGTAAACATGGACATCTATAATTCAAAAGGTGAATTGATGGGCAATTTCAAATTGACGAATGTTACTTCTACCATCTCTATTGATGGATTGGCTAACGGAAGTTATTTTATCAAGTTCTACAATAGCGGTATGAACAGCACTAAGCGTTTTATCAAAATGTAAATGCTTAGCCAAGACGGCTAACTCTAAAACATCTATCCGCAGGGCTTTACAATCCTGCGGATATTTTTACCAAAAACTACATCAATACCCAAAAAAATTAATCATGAAAGTATTTAAAACAATGTGTGCGTTATTATTTGCTTCGGCAATTACGGCATCGGCACAAGTAAACGAAGTAAGCGGGTTTCAAAACCCCGAAAGTGTTGTTGCCTATGGCGATAAACTATTTGTAAGCAACATGGGCGCGCAACTAGACCCCACTGCAAAAGATGGCGATGGATATATTACTATGCTGTGGCGCAAAGACGGCAAGATGGGAGAGGAGAAATTTATTTCCGGTCTCAATTCTCCCAAGGGAATGATTGCCGGCATGGGCAAACTAGTAGTGACGGATGTGGACAAAATTGTTGTGTTCAATATCAAAACCCGCAAAAAAATATGGGAGTTTGATTTATCAAAACAAGGCATCACTTATGCCAACGATTTGGTAAAAGTTTGTGGCGGGGCATTGGTTTCTTCTACCGACAAAAACTCCATATACAAAGTGTGTATGAACGGTAAAGTAAAGTTGGTGAAAGTAAAAGTAGAGTTGCCAGGGGCAAACGGTTTGACCCGCAAATGCAGCAAATTGTATGTAGCCAATTTTGGAAGAAACAATGTAGCAAACGGCAGCTTTGGCAAAGTAAATCGTTGCAGCAAAAAATACACCGAGTATCAAAGTGGCGGTGCCTACGATGGCATTGTAAAAATTGGCAAACGCTTAATTGTGAGCGATTGGGTTAGCACCACCGAAAACGCAGGGCGCATAGTTATTTACAACGTTTGTAAAAAGAAAGCAACCACCCTCAACATCGGCAGAACCATCAACGGACCTGCGGATTTATTTGCCGATTGCAAAACCAAAACACTTTGGATACCTGCAATGCGCGAAGGCAAAATCCTTGCCGTGCCTTATGACATGCTGAAACAATAACCTGGTATAATAAAGTTTAGATTGAATGAGAGGGAGGCGGCTTGAGCAATCAGGCTGCCTTTTTTGTTTTAAAGCTTCCCTGCCGCCACTATTTCCTTTAGCAGGACGGTAATGATGGTGTGCTTTAGGGCGGTTGATTCAAAGACCTCGATTTTCGATAGCAATCAGAAGAGTTGTGGGCATTTCGCTGCCTTCTATCACACATTGCTCACCACCCTAATGTGTGAATTCTGCAACTCTTTCTATAAATTATGTAATGCTTTTGGGGCTTGGGTAAAGCAATATTGTATTCCCAATTATTGCCTGAGGGTTTCACGTATTATTTTGGGTAAAAACGCAATATGAAAATCAATATAGGAATCAACGAAAAAAATTTGAAGTTGAGTGTAGAGATGCTGACAACTTTATTGGCAGACGAAATGGTGTTGTATATCAAAACCCGCAAAGCGCACTGGAACGTAACGGGGGAGAGCTTTATGGAGCTACACAAGTTGTATGAAAGCCAATATAAACAACTAGAAGAGGCAATAGACGAAGTGGCGGAGCGCATAGGCAAGTTGGGGCAAAAATCTACCGGCACCATGACGGAGTTTTTGAAATTCACTACTCTAAAAGAAAACCCAGGAAAAAACCACGGCACCAAAGAAACCATCCAAGAAATATTGACGGATCATGAAAGTGTGATCACGCAATTGCGCAAAAGCATTGAAGTGTGTGCAGACAAAAACAAAGATGCGGGCACTGCAGATTTTTTGACGGGCTTGATGGAACTGCATGAAACAACTGCTTGGATTTTGAGAAGGTATTTGGCATAAACAGCCACACATTTAGCATAACGAGTCGGGAAATTTGCAGCCAGTGTTTTTCACCCTCACAAATGCTACAAGTCCATTACAACAACGATGAAATAACATAGAAGCAAAACGCATGTTTAAATCAATATCACTACCAACATCTTTAAATGACTTCTTTGTAGAAGTAGCGGAGCTTACGAAGTTCACGGGCAGGTTTTTTAAAAACGTTTACAAACCTCCCTACGAGTTTTCGGAGATTCTCAAGCAAAGTTTTATCATCGGCTACAAATCGCTTGGCTTGGTAGCCGTTACAGGTTTTATCATGGGCTTGGTGCTTACCATTCAGTCGCGTCCCACGCTCGCGCGCTTTGGTGCCGAGTCATGGTTGCCGGGCATGGTTGCCATTTCTATCATCCGCGAAATTGGTCCTGTCATTACTGCATTGATTTGCGCTGGCAAAGTAGGCTCCGGCATTGGTGCCGAGCTAGCCTCCATGAAAGTAACCGAGCAAATTGATTCCATGGAAGTGTCGGGCACAAATCCTTTTAAGTATCTGGTGGTGACAAGGGTGATTGCTACCATATTGATGTTACCTACGCTAGTAATTATTGCGGACACCGTTGGTTTGTTTGGCTCGTATTTGGGTATAAACATTGCGAGCGATGTGGGCTTACGTTTATACTTTACGCAGGCATTTGAAAACTTAGATTTCTCGGATGTTTTTCCTGCATTTATCAAAACATTCTTTTTTGGTTTTGCCATAGGCATCATTGCTTGTTACAAAGGTTACTCGGCAAACAAAGGCACAGAGAGTGTTGGGCTTGCTGCCAATTCTGCGGTGGTAATCGGCTCTTTGTGTGTGTTTATTATAGATTTAATAGCGGTGCAGTTAGCTAGCTTTTTCATGTAAAAGAATAATATGGAAAAGACAATAGAAGACATTTCTGATAAAAAAGCAACTACCGATGCAGTAGCTACTGAGGCGGTGATGAATATTGAGAACCTCAAGATTTCGTTTGGCGATAATCATGTGTTGAATGGTATCAACTTAAAGGTTGCCAAGGGCGAGAATGTTGTGGTACTTGGCAAATCGGGCAGTGGCAAATCCGTGCTGATTAAATGTATTGTGCGCCTGTTGGATATAGATGAAGGCAGCATGACATTACTAGGGCAGGACATAGTGGCTGTGCAAGATGCCGAGTTAAATGAGATGCGGAAGAAAGTTGGATTTCTTTTTCAGAGTGCTGCATTGTACGATTCAATGACAGTGCGCGAGAATCTTGAATTTCCTTTGCGCCAGGTAAAAAATCAATCGCAGGAGGAGAAGAATAAATTGGTAGAGGATGCATTGAAAAGTGTGGGGCTTGCTGATGCGATAGACTTATCACCTTCCGAGCTTTCGGGTGGAATGCGCAAGCGCGTGGGTCTGGCGCGCACTATTATTTTAAAACCAGAAATCATTTTATACGATGAACCCACCACAGGTTTAGATCCCATCACCGCAAAAGAAATTAGCAAATTGATTCTTGATATTCAAAAAGAATATCAATCTACATCCATCATCATCACGCACGACATTGAATGCGCGCGCATTACCGCCAATCGCATTTTGGTTTTAAAAGATGGCGTGTTTATAGCCGAAGGAACATTTGAAGCATTAAAAAAATCGGAAGATGAATGGGTGCGCTCATTCTTTGAATAAATCATTAAAAAACAAATCATGGAAAACAAACAAACAGGAAGTAGAATCAGGCTCGGCATATTTGTGTCGGTAGCTATCGGGCTGTTCATTTTTGTAATTTACTTTATTGGCAATCGCCAACATATGTTTAGTAAAACAGTAGAGATAAATGGGGTGTTTAGTGATGTGAGCGGCTTGCAGGTGGGCAACAATGTTCGCTTTACGGGTATAAATGTTGGCACCATTGCTGCTGTAGAAATTATTTCGGATAGCTCGGTGAAGGTGAGCATGACAATTGAAACGAAGGTGCAGAAATTTATAAAGCAAGATGCAATAGCCACCATAGGCAGCGAGGGCTTGATGGGCAATAAGGTTATTAATCTTTTAGCTGGCACTTCGGGTAAACCTGTTGTTGTTGAGGGCGGAACAATAAGAACGGTGACACCTGTGAGCTTAGACGATATTATGAAGAACCTTGAGATAAGCACGGTGAATGCCGCGCTTATAACTGATGATATTGCGGCACTTACATACAACGTCCGCAATGGCAAGGGTGCTATCGGCAAGATTTTTATGGACACTGCATTTGCCAATAATATTGATGCAACAATCGTAAATACAAGAAATGCTACCCGTGGATTGAATCAAAACATGGAAGCGGCAAAGGATAATTTCTTGTTGCGCGGATACTATAAGAAGAAAGAAAAGGAGGCTGCGAAGGCGAAAAAGGAAGCTGAAAAGCAGAAGTAGAGGGGGATTTTATTGTGAGGGTTTTGCGTGTATTTTTTAATAACGCTGCACTCTTTTTCATTTTATTAAATAGGAACAATGAAAACAGAACACGAATTAAACGATGCCATTGTAAAAATCACAATGAAGATTCAGCAAGATTATCCTGAGCTATCGAAGTTTATTACTGAAATGCCCGTAACAATACCCAATGAAAAGCATCCAGATATAAATAATAAAGCATTAGAAGAATACTATGATTCCTTGTTGTCTCTGCTGCAAAAATATGATGAAAATCACTTACCAAAACAGATTTAAAACATCCGATAGTTATTTATGAGTAAATTAAAAAAGGGACTACTAATTACCGCAATCACTTTGATTGCTGTTTTTGCAATTTTTATTATTTGTATTTCGCCAATTACAAAATATCTTATTGAAAAATATGATGTAAAGTATTTAGGAAGAGAAATAAAAATTGGCTGGTTGTATCTGAATCCATTTACCGCGTATGTGCATATTGGAAATCTAAAAGTTTATGAAGCAGATAGCGATTCTTTATTTCTAACTGCCGAAGGCTTGAGTGCTGATTTTCAATTGCATAAATTATTTAGTAAGACTTATGAGATAAATACCATTACACTCAATAAACCTGTTGCTTATATTATTCAAAATAAAAAGGAATTAAATTTTTCTGATTTAATCAGGCGATTTACACCCAAAACAAAACGTGATTCAACTAAGCCAAGAGTGCCTGTACATTTTAATATATTGGATATTGAAGTGATTGATGGTGAATTTCATTACATCGAACTAACAATTCCAATTAATTATTACGTAAAGCATGTAAATATTAGCAGCCCAGGAAAATCGTGGGATAATGATTCTATGAATTATAAATTCTCGTTAGAGTCGGGATCCGGGGCAGGTAAAATTCAAGGCGATGCGGCATTAGGATTTGATAGTCTTAATTACAGACTTGCTGCAAAGATTGAACACTTTGATTTAGGATTGATAAATCAGTATCTGCAAGATTTGACAAACTATAGTAGTGTTTCAGCCTTTTTAGATGCAGATATTAAAGCTGAGGGAGGTATAAAAGATGAACTGGATTTTAATGCCAAGGCATTTGTTGCAATAAGTGATTTTCATTTTGGTAAAAATGCTGACAATGATTTTGCATCGTTTGACAAATTAGTTATTGATGCAGAAAAAATAAGCCCGCGCACATTTCAATATTATATTGATTCCATCATGATTGCTAAGCCATTTTTTATGTATGAACGATATGATAAATTAAATAACATTGAAAGAATGTTTGGTAAAGGTGGGTCGAAAATAAAACAGGCAAATGCAGAAAGTGATGCAGGTAAATTCAATTTAATTATAGAGGTAGCAAAGTTTGTAGAAAAGATAGCCAAGAATTTTTTGAAGAGTTATTACAAGATAAATAAAGTGGCTATTTATAATGGAGATATTCATTATAATGATTTTGCGTTGCGAGAAAAATTTTCAATTTCTGCTAATCCTCTTTTTCTAAAAATTGATTCGGCTGATAAAAATAAAAAGCGATTTACTGCTAATATTAAAAGCGACTTAAAACCTTACGGCAAGCTTGCTGCTGATATAAGTATTGACCCTAATAATTATGGAAATTTTAATCTCAAGTATAGTTTGCTGAATGTTCCGGTAAGTTTGTTTAATCCATACGTTGTTACTTATACTTCATTTCCGCTAGATAGAGGTAAATTAGAATTTACAGGATTTATGGATGTTGTGGATAGTGCCATTAAGAGCGAAAATCATTTATTGGTTATTGACCCGCGCGTTGCAAAGCGGGTGAAGAAGAAAGATACTAAGTGGATTCCTGTACCGCTGATAATGTGGTTTGCGCGTAGCTCGGGTAATGCTATTGATTTTCAAATACCAATTGCTGGAACTTTGGGCGATCCTAAATTTAAGTTCTGGCCAATTATAGGAGAAGTGGTGAAGAATATTTTTGTCAAGCCGCCATCTTCATTATACCTCTATATCGTAAAGCAAATTGAACAAGAGATTGAGAATTCTTTTTCGCTGAAATGGTTGACAAGGCAATCTACACTCAGCAATGCTCAGGAAAAATTTCTAAGTCGCATCGCTGATTTTTTAAAGGATAATCCGGAGGCATCAATAACTATAGAACCAATTAGTTATGAGTCAAAAGAAGTGGAACAAATAATACTTTACGAGGCGAAGAAATTGTATTACACAAACATGAACGGAGTTAAGGAAAAGAATTTGTCTGAGGATGATTCCATAGCTATTGATAAGATGTCCAGTAAGGATTCTTTGTTTGTTGCATATCTTGATAAGCGAGTGGGTGATTCATCATTGTTTACCGTTCAGGAGAAATGTATTTACATCTTAAGCGAAAGCAGGGTTGCAAATATATATGCCTTATTACTAAAAAATCGTGAGCAATCATTTAGAGCAAGCTTTAAGGAATTTTCATCAAGAGTTAAATTCGTTTCTGTAAAGTCCAGTGTGCCATTTAATGGCTTTTCAAATTACAGAATAAATTATAATGGAGAAATTCCAGAAAAGTTAAGGGAGGCTTATTTGGATATGCAAGATATTAATGAGATGGCACCCCGCAAGAAGTACAAAGAGAAAAGAAGGCGTTTATTGAGATAACAATTAAATGAAAATTAAATCATTGATAAAATATACTCCAAATTATATCAATTATGAATAGCCAAACTCAAATTGAAATGCCAGATAGTTCTTACTGGAAGAAGACGATATTCATTACAAAAGAAACATTTCACGCTTCTATTGAGGATGATGTTTTGAAATTAAGTGCTGCATTATCTTACTACACGATTTTCTCTTTGCCTCCCTTGCTTATTATTATTATAAGCATCACAGGATTCTTTTTTGGGAGCGATGCAGTTCGTGGTGAGTTATTTGGGCAAATAAACGGCTTGGTTGGAAATGAGGCGGCTGCGCAAATTCAGGATGCAATAAAGAACGTTAGCCTTTCGCGCAGCAATACGTTTGCAACAATTTTAGGTGTTGTTATTTTATTAATTGGTGCATCAGGTGTGTTCGCAGAAATTCAGGATTCGGTAAATTTTATTTGGGGTATTCGGGCAAAACCAAAGCGCGGTGTTGTTAAGTTTATTGTAAATCGGTTGATGTCATTTTCGATGATTGGCTCTGTTGGATTTTTGTTGATGGTTGGTTTAATCATTAATTCAATTACGGATATGTTGTATAATAAGCTGGAAATATTTTTCCCCATCGAAGCACTTTTTCTTTTTAATACTTTCAATTATCTTATAGTTTTTGCTATCACCTCATTCTTATTTACCCTTATTTTTAAGACTTTGCCTGACGGTAAAATTGCCATGCGCGATTGCGCGATTGGAGGTGCTTTCACATCCTTTCTTTTTATGATTGGTAAGTTTGCCATTGGTGCTTATTTAGGCAGTTCAAGCATTGCTTCTGTATATGGCGCTGCTGGCTCTGTTGTAGTGATTTTGGTTTGGGTATATTATTCTGCTATTATACTGTACATCGGTGCGGAGTTTACAAAGGTTTTTGCTCTAACACACGGACAAAAAATAATTCCGAACCAATACTCTGTGCAAATAGATAAAACTTGTCCTGAAATTGTTGACAGAGGTGTTAGCGAATAACAGCATTAGTCCACCAAACAGTTTAAATATTCTCTAAAGTCATTATTCTTTTCTTCTTTAATTGTTTGAAGAAAGATGGAGTTAACCCTGTAACTTTTTTAAATTGTTTGGAGAGGTGTGCAACGCTGCTGTAATTTAGCTTGTAGGATATTTCTGTAAGATTTAACTCATCATACAAAAGAAGCTCTTTTACCCTTTCTATTTTGTGCTTTATAATAAAATGTTCAATAGTTATTCCAGTAGCATCTGAAAACAAATTTGCCAAATAAGTGTAGTCGTAATGAAGTTTTTCGCTGAGATATTCAGAGTTTTTTACGATTGGAAGTTCTTCGGCATAATGCACCATTTCAATAATTACATTTTTTATTTTATCAATAAGTATTGCTTTTTTATTGTCCATTATTTCAAGCCCCAATCTCAACAATTCAATTTTAAGTTTATCAAGTTGAGTACTTGTTATTTTGTCAATAATTTCAGCTTCACCAATGTCTATAAAACCATGGCGAATACCAAGTTTATCCAGCTCAGATTTCACCACCATTTTGCAGCGTTGGCTTACCATGTATTTAATATGGAGTTTCATTTTTTTGGGGAGTTATTATTGTTTATCAAAAGTAGTTTATTATATGGTCGGGGCTAAATATCTGTGAATGATATAACACTTTGGCGTAATTGTGTAATATCATTAAGAAGTGCGCAGATACCTTTGTGATTCATTATTTAACTATTAATTATTAAAAAATAAAACATGGCAAACCTACTTTATCTTATAGCAGTGATTCTTGTAATTGGCTGGGCAGTTGGCTTTTTCGCATTTCATGCAGGGGGCATTATTCATATCTTATTGGTAATAGCAGTAATTGCTGTGTTATTCAGAGTTATCCGGGGCGATAAAATTATATAGTTCTTTTTTCCCCTCACAAAATTGAAAAGCATGAAGCGGATATTTTTAATAAACCTGTTGTTTACTGTTGTGTTGTCAAGTTTTAGTTCTTGTCGCAAGTGTAAAATATGCACAAAAAAATCAATGCCTGAAGTGAGAGTTTGTGAGGAGGACTATGCTAGTATTAACGAACATGATATTTGGGTTAATTCATTTATTGATTCGGGTTATAAATGTCAGTGAGAAATATTAATTACTGCTTCAACCTATTAATTGAAGTAATTTTTTTAAAACAAATAAATTTATGAAATCTGCTGGAATTGTTATCCTTATTATAGGATTAATATTTATGTTTTATACGGGATTTAATTTCGTTACAAAAAAGAAGGTTGTTGAAATTGGGAATTTGGAAATTACACGGGATAAGAATCATTTTGTAACATGGTCTCCCATAGCTGGAGTTATATTAATTGTTATTGGTGGAGGTCTTTATTTCTATGCTTCAAAAAAAGAAAATTGATTATGAAAGTTCTACAAATAATTTGTTTTTTATCGGTGGTTTTTATTTCAAATGTATTGTCGCAGGATAATCCATTTGTAGTTGATGTTGCGCCCCGAATTACAAACGGAGATACACAGATTTCCTTTGTTGCCTTGATTCCTGATGCAAATCTTAGTTCAACTGAGGCTAAATGGCTAAAGTATATAGCTAAGGGTACTAGAGGCAAGGCAACTTTTATAAATGGGATTTACCTTCAAACAGGCGCATTGAATCCAGAAGTTTCTCTAAAACCTTTTGATGTTAATAGTAAGTTGACGAACAAGAATAGTGGTGTGCAACTATCTGTTTGGATAGATCAAAACGGTATGCCTTTCAGAGGAGATGGCACTAAGAATAATGGAGATTTGGCAGTTCAAAATTATGTACGTGAATTTGCGGTAAAAGAGTATAGAGCTATTCTAAACAAACAATTCATTGAAGCACAGAAAAATTTAAGGATTTTGGAAAGTGATTATGCTCAATTGCGTAAAAATAATTTAAGCAAAACCAATAAGCTCCAAGTTGTTGATTCAAATGCTTATGCAACTGCTGATTCAAAATTAGATTCCCGCAATTCAAAAAAAGGTAAGCATAATAAAAAGGGCGTGCTTGCAGAAGGTGATACTGATAGAATGCAGGAGCAGTTGGCGTACAAATCGGTTGAAATTGAATCGCAAAAAAAGACCATCAGCGATACAAAGGTGAAGCTGGTTGAAATACGATAAGCAAGTCCCAATATTTGTTGCTGGTGCGCATTATGTTTACTAAGAAGTGTAAATGCGATAGTTTATGAGTATTATCGTGAACAAAAAACAGATAAACAATCATGGAAAATAAGTTTGATGACGGACAATTGGTTTATGCTAAGGCATATCCTGAAGTCAAATTGATTGTGAAAAGGGGAGTGGACAGAATGTATTACTGCAAAGTTGAATCACAACCAACCCTTAAAAGCCTAGTATATTTTGAGCAAGATTTAGTTGCGGTAGAGACCGAAGAAGAGTAGATAAAAAACTTTACATCTAGTAAGGCTTATTGCAATTATCCATTTTGCAACCACAAAAGCCTTAAATACACAAATCTTCTTTATCCTTGCCCCGCAAAACAACAAATATAGTATGGCAACTACAGCAGAGATTCGTAATGGATTGTGCATTGAATGGAATCACGACATTTTTCAGTTTGTGGATTTCCAACACGTGAAACCCGGAAAAGGCAATGCATTCGTGCGCTGCAAAATGAAAAGCCTTCGTACAGGCAGGGTATTGGAACACACTTTTCCGTCAGGACATGACATTATCACAGCAAGAGTTGTTCGCAAGCCACATCAGTTTCTTTATTCAGATGATAATGGTTTTAACTTTATGGATCAAGAAACTTTTGACCAGATTATTGTTGAAGGGAAAATGATTGAGAACAACGATTTGTTGAAGGAAGGTGATGTATGCGATGTGATACTTCACGAAGAGCAAAATTTGATTTTGGCGACAGAGCTTCCAAACTTTGTGGTGTTGGAAGTAACACAAGCCGACCCTAACGTGAAAGGAAATTCAGCTTCAAACGTTACAAAAACATGTATTGTTGAAACAGGTGCAGTAATCAAAGTGCCAATGTTTGTAGAAGCAGGAAACAAAATAAAAATTGACGCAAGAACTAGAGCCTACATGGATAGAGCGTAATTATCGGCTAAGTTTTCAGCCTAAAATTATTCAAAAACAGAATTAGGATTACATTCACAATCCCACCAAAGGGCGGGATTTGTTTCAAACGCAAAATTCAACTTAAATGGAATTCAAAGAAATACAGGAACTCATCAAATTGGTGAGTAAAAGCAATATCAGCGGCTTGAAAATCAAGCAAGGAGATTTTGAAATAAAGATTAGTAACAAAGGCGATGAAGTTTACACCAATGGTGTGCCAGTTGCTGTTCAGCAAATGCCAGTTTTTCAACCTCAAACTGTTACTTCAACTGTTGCTCAGCCTACTCCTGCCGAAGCTACTGCGGCAAAGCAAGACGCTGAACCGGCAAATAGTTTCACTTTTAAGTCGCCAATGATTGGTACTTTCTATCGCAAACCAACACCAGATAAGGATGTGTTTGTGAAAGTAGGTGATGTGATTAAAAACGGTGATGTGTTATGTGTGATTGAAGCAATGAAATTGTTTAATGAAATAGAGTTTGATGGAGGTGAAGGACGCGTTATAAAAATTCTTGCCGAAGATTCATCGCCTGTTGAATACGACCAACCTCTTTTCTTAATCGAAAAAGTTAATTAGCTGATTAGCTAATTAGCCAATTAGCTAATTGATTATATGTTTAAAAAAGTATTGATAGCCAATCGCGGAGAAATTGCCTTGCGCATTATTCGTACCTGTCGCGAAATGGGCATTAAAACAGTAGCTGTTTATTCTACTGCCGATAGAGATTCATTGCATGTGCGCTTTGCCGATGAAGCAATTTGCATTGGTCCGCCAAGAGGCAAAGACTCTTACCTTAACATTCAAAATATTATGGCTGCGGCAGAACTTACTGCGGCAGATGCTATTCACCCGGGTTATGGCTTCTTGGCAGAAAATGCAGTATTTGCTGAAACCTGCGCTAAGTATGGTATCAAATTTATTGGACCCACCGCAGCTCATATTCGTGCTATGGGTGATAAAATAACTGCAAAGGAAACGATGATAAAAGCAGGCGTGCCATGCATTCCGGGTAGTGATGGTTTGATTGAATCAATTGCGGATGCAAAAAGGCTCGCTAAAAAAATCGGTTATCCTGTTATTCTGAAAGCTACTGCAGGTGGTGGTGGAAAGGGAATGCGTATTGTGCGTGAGGAAAGTGAAATTGAACGTGCTTTCAACACTGCCAAAACAGAAGCTGGTGCAGCCTTTGGTAATGATGGCATGTATGTGGAGAAATTTATCGAAGAGCCACATCACATCGAAATTCAAGTTGCAGGCGATCAATATGGCGGTGCTACACATTTAAGCGAAAGAGATTGCAGTGTGCAACGCAGACATCAAAAATTGGTGGAGGAAGCACCTTCGCCATTTATAGATGAGAAGATTAGAAAGAAAATGGGCGATGCGGCTGTGAAAGCTGTGGAAGCCATTAAATATGAAAGTGTAGGAACTATAGAATTCTTGGTTGATAAGCACAAGAATTTTTACTTCATGGAAATGAACACGCGTATTCAAGTAGAACATCCGGTGACAGAAGAGGTGATGGATTTCGATTTGATTAAGGAGCAGATTCTGATTGCTGCGGGACAGAAAATTTCGGGTGTAAAATATTTTCCTGATAAAATGCACGCCATAGAATGCCGTGTAAATGCCGAAGACCCGTTTAATAATTTCGCCCCAAGCCCAGGAAAAATCACTGCGCTGCATACCCCAAAAGGTTATGGAGTGCGCGTGGATACACACATTTATGCTGGTTATACCATTCCGCCATATTATGATTCATTGCTAGCAAAAGTTATTTGCCGTGCCAAAACACGCGAAGAATGTATTGTGAAAATGAGACGTTCCATGCAGGAATTTATCATTGAAGGGGTGAAAACAACCATCCCATTTCACTTAGCTTTAATTGAGAACGCAGAATTCCGTTCTGGAAATTACGATACTGGTCTTCTTGATAGATTTGACTTTGTGAGTGCTATGAGAGAGATGAAATCAGAGTAATTTTATTTGTAGCTATTCAACATAGCTAACTCTGCATTTCTTTTTCCTAATTCGCGGTTGTGGAATCAACGCTTTTGCCCATTGATGATATTGAACGATTTAAGCAACAGGCTTTGCTTTGGGCAAATCAATTTCCGGTTTGTTGTTTGTTAGATAACAACAGCTACACCAACAATAAGTATCAAAGTATGGAGTGGAAATTAGCAGTTGATGCACTTGATTCTGTTTCAGAAAATTCGGGCAAGGCTTTTGAAAAACTGAAGTCATTTCAAGCAAATAAAACCGCTGATATTTTTGGTTTCTTTTCTTATGAATTGAAAAATGAAGTTGAAGCATTACACTCGCGCAACCCCGACAAATTAGCGTTCCCGCATCTGTATTTTTTTCAACCAAGATATGTGCTTGCTATTGAGCAAAACAAAGTGCGCATCAATCGCAATTACCCCGAAGCATTTAATATTGTAGAGCAGATAGTGAACTACAAGCCACAGCACAAAGAATCTACTGAAGCACATCTTCAATTGCGCACTTCGAGGGCAGATTACCTCAATAATATTAGCATCATTAAGCAAAAAATTGTGGAAGGTGATTTCTATGAAATGAATTATTGCATTGAGGAATTTGACGATAATGTAACGATAAATCCTGTTGAAGTTTTTCAAAAATTAAATGCTATTGCGAAGGCTCCGTTCAGCAGCTTTTTTAAATTAAACGATAAGTATCTTTTGTGTGCAAGTCCCGAAAGATTTTTAAAAAAGGAAGGGGCTAAATTGATTTCTCAACCGATAAAAGGCACTGTGAAAAAAGGTGCTTCGGATGCTGAAAATGAATTGCTGAAAATGCAATTGCAACAGAACGAAAAGGAGCGAGCGGAAAATGTGATGATAGTGGATTTGGTACGCAATGATTTGGCGCGCTCATGTAAGCCAGCTAGTGTACAAGTTGAGGAATTGTGCGGCATCTATGAGTTTGAGACTGTTCATCAAATGATTTCAACGGTTACAGCCGAGCTGCGCAGCGAGGTGCATTTTACAGATGCTATTCGTAACGCTTTTCCGATGGGTAGCATGACGGGCGCGCCTAAGGTAGAAGTGATGAAAACCATTGATGCAATGGAAGATTTTCAGCGCGGTTTGTATTCGGGTTCGGTAGGTTATATTTCGCCTCAGGGCGACTTCGATTTGAATGTGGTGATACGCAGCATTTTTTATAATTCAAGCAGCAAATATTTATCGTTGCGTGCCGGCAGTGCCATCACTTTCGATTCTAATGATGAGGCAGAATGGAGCGAAGTGATGTTGAAGCTGGAAGCACTTAAAAAGAGTCTTAAAGTTGATGTAAAGGGACGAGGGACGGAGAACGAGGGGCGTCAATAGCACATGAAAGGGGAAAGGGAAAACGTGATTTACTTGTTACTGAACTTGAACAAAAAATCTTTCTCTTCTTTTGATAAACTATCGTAGCCTGAGCGCGAAATTTTATCCAATATTTCATCCACTTGCACTTGTTCGTCTTCGGTTCTTTTGATGGTGGTAGTTGTAGTTGCCGAGCCGATGGTTAGGTTTCTTTTGCCTTCGTATTTCAGCACACTTTGTTTTTGTTTATTGAATTGCGAAGACACCATTTCGGCAAAGGCGCCAATGGGTTTACCTGCATCCACACCGCTGCGCAAACCTTTTATAAAAAGCCATCCGCATATTGCACCGCCAATGTGCGCGATGTAGCCACCAGCATTGCCGTTGGGGATGCTAAGAATATCAATTAGTAGCGAAACAAATGCGATGTATTTGATTTTTACATCGCCTAAAAACATTAGCCGCACTTCATAATCAGGGTTGAGCGTAACGGCTGCAAACACAATTGCCAACACACTTGCAGAGGCTCCCAACATCATTGAAATAGGTAGCGCATCTTTAAAAACAGGCAGTAAATTGAAGGATGCCACATACAATACTGCGCCCGAAATTCCACCGAGTAAATACAGCGGCAATATTTTTTTGTCACCTAAATACAACATAAAAATATCGCCAAACCAAAACAGCCAAAGCATATTAAAAAGTATATGGAAAAACCCTTCATGCAAAAACATGTAAGTGAGAATCGTCCAAGGTTGTTTTATCAATTTGGGTAGGTAGGCGGGCATAGAAAGCTGTGCAATTATTTGCGGATATAGCTCTTTGCTTTGCACAAAGAATAGGGCTAAAACAATCAGCTTTACAACAACAAAAATCAACGCGTTTACAAAAATTAATTTCGTAACCATGTTGCCCGCGCGGTAGCGGTATTTTAAGTCGTCATAAATAGATGTTCCGTTCATTGTTTTAGATTAAACAAAAATGCTGCGAAATGTTTGCATTCAGTATATACATAGATAAATAAAGTTTGCAGTTGGTTGCGAAAGCCGGGGTGTTAATGTTTCTAACTTACTGCCGAAACCTGTTGTTCCTCATCAGCTTTCCCTTCCTTTTTTGCTATAAATCATCTCCAGATATTCTGGTTTATACAATTTTATTTTTTAAAAAAACTACCTCGTCCCAAGCACCACTTTTGCCAATTCGTCAGTTTTTGATAATAGGATTCACGGCTGTTTTGTGTTTTTAAAAATGAAATTCAAACTGATTTGGATGTCTAAGTCGCCATTTCCAAGTCAGAACAGGAACATTTAAAGTTATGACATAAGTATTTGATGAAATGGCAAGTATATTTGTTAAAATGACACACCTATTTATTTCAATGACATAAAAATGTATCGGATTGTTTCAACAATAAGAAGAAATGACAAAACAATAAGGTCTGCTGACACGAAAATATGGTCTTTTGACACAACAATATGATGTGCTGACACGACTATTTAATGAA
>CAZKHZ010000015.1:0-28997 GCA_964552715.1 uncultured Chitinophagaceae bacterium
GCATCGGCATGGCGGATAACGCCCATGGCGGGGTCGTTGTGGAGTACACGCGATAGGCGAATGGCGGTATCGGCAGTGCCATCGGCTACTATTACCATGCCAGCATGAAGCGAGTAACCCATGCCTACGCCACCGCCATGATGAAAGCTAACCCAGCTTGCGCCTCCGGCTGTGTTGATGAGTGCATTGAGAATGGGCCAGTCGGCAACGGCATCGCTGCCGTCTTTCATAGCTTCGGTTTCGCGGTTGGGTGAGGCTACGCTGCCAGTGTCGAGATGGTCGCGCCCGATAACGATGGGTGCTTTTACTTTTCCTTCTTTCACCAATTGGTTAAAAGCTAAGCCCGCTTTTTCTCTCTCACCCATGCCAAGCCAGCAGATGCGGGCGGGTAAGCCTTGAAATGCGATGCGCTCTTTTGCCATTTTCAACCAACGCAACAAACCTTGGTTTTCAGGGAAAAGTTCTTTTAGTTTTTCATCACAAACATGAATATCGTTGGGGTCGCCACTCAAAGCCACAAAGCGGAAAGGACCTTTGCCTTCGCAGAATAGCGGACGAATATAGGCGGGCACAAAACCCGGAAAATCGAATGCGTTTTGGATGTTTCGTTTGTCTTTTGCCTGCCCGCGCAGGTTGTTGCCATAATCGAAAGTGATGGCTCCGCGTTTTTGTAATTCCAACATCAGTTGCACATGATGCGCCATAGAATCAAGCGACCGATTTTTGTATGTTTCAGGATCAGTTTCGCGCAGCACTTTGGCTTCTTCCACACTCATATTTTCGGGGAAGTAGCCAATGAGTTCATCGTGGGCGCTGGTTTGGTCGGTGAGGGTGTCGGGCGTGATGTTTCTTTCAATCAACCTTTTAAGCAGGTCAATAATATTGCACAGCACACCTATGGAAACCGCTTCGCCATTGGCTTTGGATTGTAAGGCACGGTCTATGGCTTCATCAATATTTGCACTCCATTCATCCAAATATCTAGTTTCAATACGCTTTAAAATGCGCCACTCTTCCATTTCGGCAATAAGTGCTACGCCTTCGTTCATGGTGATGGCAAGGGGCTGCGCGCCACCCATGCCGCCTAAACCTGCGGTGACGTTGAGGGTACCTTTTAAAGTGCCAGTGTAATGAATGGAAGCGAGCGAAAGGTAGGTTTCGTAAGTGCCCTGCACGATGCCTTGAGTGCCGATGTAAATCCAACTGCCAGCAGTCATTTGCCCATACATCATTAAGCCCTTGGCTTCGAGTTCGCGGAAGTGTTCCCACGTTGCCCATTTGCCTACAAGGTTAGAGTTGGCTATTAGCACACGCGGGGCATCTTTGTGTGAGCGCAAAATGCCCACAGGCTTGCCGCTTTGAATCATCAGTGTTTCATCATCTTCCAATGTTTTGAGGCAGGCAATAATTTTTTGTAAAGCTTCGTGATTACGTGCTGCCTTGCCGATGCCACCATACACCACGAGTTCTTCGGGCTTTTCGGCTACATCGGGGTGAAGGTTGTTCAATAACATTCTGAGCGCGGCTTCTTGCACCCAACCTTTGCAGTTGAGTTGATTGCCAGTTGGTGGTAATGGAATGGAAATATTTTGCTGAGTTGCTGACATGGGGCGAAGGTATGAAATGGCGTAAAAAGCAAAGTGCTTACTTCTTCAAGTGAATCGGCAGCGAGAAATTTAAAAAGTGAATCGGGTGAAAAACCACCTGCCCTAAAGTATTAAACTCAATAGCTGGAAAAGGCAATTTAATAATATTTAATGCAGCAAGAATCATGCGCCCTGTTCTGTTTTTAGTTTTAATTTTTGTAAGGTCTGCATCAATGGAAATAAAAAACTTGCGGTAGCGTTTTACATCGTTTCGGTCAACAAACTTGCCGTCTTTATCCGTCCAAGTATTATCAAAGCCGCCATACATATTTCCAGCACCATAGCCTATGGCAATGTTAAGCCACTTAGCATGTTTTTGACTTTTAAAAAATGATGAAGTGTTGAAGCACAACCAGGTGTTTATATTGTTGTAATCCTTAATAATTTTTTCTCCTACCGATGTGCCAAAAAGGTCGTTGGCACGAGTGCGCAATTGCCCACGGGGATACTGTTGCAGGTGCAAAGAATATTTTAGCTGAATGCGCTGCTCGTCCCAAAAAGCAAATTGAATAGTTGCCAATGCCGCACCCGCAAAATTAGCTACAAGGTCGCTACCGCTTGCACCCCATTTTTCCGAAAAACCATCCAGCACTTCGATGGAAGAAATAAATATAAAACCAATAGCACCCGAACTGAGTGCTGCCGGCAAACGCTTAACACCACTCCATCGCAACATATTATAGGTATATACCGAAATAAAATAAGGGGCTAAAGCATGGCCGAATTTATCCACTTGATTCCACTCCTTAGAATCGTCAAACCAACGAAATTTTCCACGTGGATACTGTGCATACCAAATTCTATCAAGCCCAACCATTGCGCCTGTAAATAAAGCCACCGAACCACCCACTACACCTCCCACTCTTGCCTTGTTAAGTGTGGGTGAGCGCTCTAACCAATGGGCTTTTTTAAAAACAATTTGGGTGGCTAAAGTTGAATCGGTTTGTGCGCTAATTGGTTTGCTTATTAGGCAAATAAGCAAAGTCAATAAGCTTATTGCTACACTATGACTTACAGAAAAAAATGATCTAAAAAAAGTTGCCTTTAGTACCATTTAGTTTTATGAGTTATCAATTAGATTTACAATTAACTTAACCATTATATCCTTATCTGAAGGGTTGCTTTGCGCTACAAGTAAAGTTAAAGCAATTAGGGCATTATCATTAATTTTCAACTCGCCTGATTTTTTGAATTGATGTCGGTTTTTTTCTAAAAACCAAACAAATAGGAAAGCACCAATTCTCTTATTTCCATCTACGAAAAAAAGATTTTTGATAACCAGATATAAAAGATTGGCAGCTTGTTCTTCTACGCTTGGATAAAGATAATTTCCGTCAAAAGTCTGGGTGATGGCTTTAAGTGTTCCTCCAAAACTATCATCCTTCATTTTTCCAAAAAGTTCGCTTGCTTCCCCTAACGAAATGAGTTCTTTTCTCAATTCATAAATAGCTTTACTTGCTTCATCATAAGTTATCTCATAAGTTATCCCTTCATTAACCGAATAGGTATTAAGTGTTCGGTTATCAAATTGACTTAACAACACAAAACTTCTTGCATATTGATTTAGAATATTTAGTAAACCCGTTGCTTCTTCAATATTTAATTGCTTAGCGTTTGATGTAAGTTGAATCACATCCACAACTTTTTGGAGTTGATCTAAACGTTTTTGATTTATGGAGTAGCCTCTAACTAAGTATTCTTTTAAACGTTGAGTTGCCCACCTTCTGAACAAAACTCCATTCTTAGATTTAACTCGATATCCAATTGAAATAACTACATCAAGATTATAGTATTCAACATCGTATGTTTTTCCATCATCAGCAGTATGTGCAAAAAATGCACATACTGCATTTTTTTCAAGTTCCCCATCATCAAAAACATTTCTAATATGCTTCGTAATTACCGACCTTTCTCTGTCAAAAAGTTGTGTAATCTGCATCTGATTCAACCAAACGGTTTCGCCCTCAAATTTTACTTCAATTTGAGTTTCCCCATCAGCACCTTTGTAAATTTCTATTTCATTCATAAAAGAGACACTAACTACCCAAACATCGGTATTACGTTAAACGCCAAAAACTGCCCTGCAAAGCCAACAAAGTAGCCCATAAAAATATCCTTGGGTTCATGTACGTTTAATATCAATCGTGCGCTGCCAACCATTCCCCCTATCAATACAGATGCAATCAATAATAAGGTAAGGTCATAGTCGGAAAATCGAAGTAGCGCCAAAGCCAAACCGAAAAAGCAGCCAACGCCAATTGCGTGCAGGCTTATCTTTTGAAATATATTTATGAAGAAACCTATAAAAATTGCAATTGCCGCACCCAACATCATAGATGAAATTAGCTCGTTGGCAAAAATAGTGTTGGAGTTGGTAGGGTGAAACATTCTATAAGTCCACAAATAAAAAGTGGCAGTAGCTATATATGGAATGATACGCTCTCTAGTGGTTTCTAATTTTAGCGAATCTATCATCTGCAACTTCCGCATCATCAACAGCCACACCGAGGGAAAAATAAAGGTGAGTACAAACACCAAAATCACCCAAAGCGATTGTTGCTTGAAATCAAAATTGCCAAATAAGTGTGGGTTTGAAAAAATAATTACCGCAGTGCCAAAACTTGGAAACAACAACGGATGAAAAATATAGGAAATGAAATTTGCTAGGAAGCGCGACATATAGCCGCGAATATGAGAATTAAACCTCTTTCAAAAGTTGCAATCGCACTGCACAGTTTTATTTTCACATCTTAAATTTATTTTTATGAAAAATATATCATTGTTATTGGTGTTGGCAGGCACACTGCTTTTAGCTTCTTGTAGTAAATGCACCAAGTGTTCAAAGGGCAGCGATGAAAGAAGTTTTTGCGAAGGCAATTATTCTTCTACAACAGCCTTTGAAGCAGAGGTAACAACCTTGCAAAGTCAAGGTTACTCCTGCGCTGCTGAGTAGGATAAAAACCTGAAATTTTGGACGTGTGAGTGAATCTGTTATATTCACAGCCCTCTTATTCAATAACAAAAAGGAAAAACAGGTTTATGGGCAATTTTACCAGATTATTCGATGTGCTGCCATATCAGTTGGCAACATTCCCTCAGGAAGATGCTTTTGCGGCAAAAGAAAACGGAACATGGCGCAAATATTCTACCAAAGAAATTATAGAAACAGGCAACAAGGTTAGCCTTGCGCTTATCAAACTCGGTTTGCAACCCGATGACAAAATTGCCATTGTGAGCAACAACCGCCCCGAATGGAACATTGCCGATTACGGTATTTTACAAGCAGGCTTTATCAATGTTCCTGTTTATCCAACCATTAGCGAAGGCGAGTATCGCTTCATTTTTAATGATGCTGAAATTAAAGCTGCTTTTGTTTCTGACGAAAATCTTTACAACAAAATAAAGTCTATTCAGGCTGATGTGCCTACGCTTAAACATTTGTACACTTTTGATAAAGTAAACGGTGCGCCACACTTCAATGATTTGTTGGAGCTTGCTGATGGCGGTGACTTCAACGAAGTGAAAAAAATTAGCGACAGTATCAAGCCCGAGGCATTGGCTACAATAATTTACACATCGGGTACCACCGGAAATCCAAAAGGGGTAATGCTTTCGCATAATAATGTGGTAAGCAATGTGCAAGCGGTGTTGCCTTTATTGCCTCTGGCTTCAGACAAACGTGTATTGAGCTTTTTACCTTTGTGCCACATTTTTGAAAGAATGGTGGTGTATGTTTACAACGCTGCGGGTGTGTCGGTTTACTATGCCGAAAACATGGAAACAATTGCAGCAAATTTGAAAGAAGTGAAGCCTCACTTCTTCACTTCGGTTCCGCGCTTGTTAGAAAAAGTTTACATGAAATTGGAAGCTGCCGGAGCAGCCCTTACAGGTTGGAAAAAAGGCTTGTATGAAAATGCGTTGGCATTTGCTAACGATTTTAGCTTAGAGAAAAAATATGGTTTGTGGGATTCCATCAGATATAAGGTTTTCGACAAATTGATTTATAGCAAATGGCGCGAAGCTTTGGGTGGAAATTGTGAAGGTATTTGCACAGGAGCGGCTGCTTTGCAACCGCGTTTGGCGCGTATCTTTACTTGTGCCGGTATCATCATTTGCGAAGGCTACGGACAAACAGAAACATCGCCTGTTATTTCGGTTTGTTTGTTTGATAAAGACAAACTGAAATTTGGCACGGTGGGTCCGGTGATTGATGGAGTAACTGTGAAACTCGACCACCGCGAAGGCATGAAAGATGGCGAAGGCGAAATTTTGGTGAAAGGATCAAACGTGATGATGGGTTATTACAAACGCCAAGACCTTACCGACCAAACGATTAAAGATGGATGGTTGTACACTGGCGATGTAGCAACTTATGTAGAATATGCAGGCTTGAAACATTTAAAAATCACCGACCGTGTGAAAGAACTTTTCAAAACAAGTGGCGGCAAATACATTGCGCCACAAGTCTTGGAAAATAAGATGAAAGAAAGTTCTTACATCGAGCAAATTATGGCTGTGGGTGAAGGTAAAAACTTTGTAAGTGCATTGATAGTTCCAAATTTTGTGAACCTTAAGGATTGGTGTTCAAAAAATGGGGTGAACGCAAGCACCAACGAAGAGATAGCTTCATCTAAAGAAGTTATAAGTTTGATAAAAGCTGATGTGGATAGATTGAACAAAAACTTCGGGCAATGGGAAACCATCAAAAAATTTGAATTGATTCATAACGAATGGACTATTGAAGGCGGTGAAATGACGCCTACCATGAAAGTGAAACGCAAAGTGGTGCACGAAAAATATCAATCATTTATTGATAAATTATACGCTAACTAATTTATCATTTTATAAAAAGCAGAAAGGCTTGTCGGTTAAATCCTGCAAGCCTTTTTTTATGCTTTGTGTAATAAATCAAGCCTGCACTAAAAGCTTATTTATTTTGTTTTTTCCAATAACTCAAAAGCTGTTTTCCAATCGGCTGTTCATTAATCATTAACCAATAACCAGTCCTTTGGCAGCAGCCAAAAACTCAACTTGTAGGGCTTGTATCCGAGCCAAACAAAGTTTTTTAACTCTTTTTGGGCCATTACAGCTCTTTTACTCCTCATCTCAACGACTGAAACACCCGCCTCAATCATTGAAGCAAGGAATTCTAGGGTTAAAACAAGGAATTTAATGACTGAAGCAAGGAACTCAACGGTTAAAACAAGGAACTTAATGACTGAAGCAAGGAATTCAAGGGTTAAAACAAGGAACTTAATGACTGAAGCAAGGAACTCAACGGTTAAAACAAGGAACTTAACAGTTAAGGCAAGTGCCTCGGTGACAGAGGCAAAGCAAAATTTTGATATACCAAAATATCAACATTTTAATCCTAAACCCCTTGATATTCCTGCAATTTTCTGCCCGAAAAAGCTATCTTCGCCCCACTATTTTTTAAAGTAAATAACTAATGAGTACAGAATTAGAAAATCCCGCAGCAAACCCCGATTTATCGAAAGAATATTCAGCAAGTAGCATTGAAGTTTTAGAAGGCTTAGAAGCCGTGCGCAAACGCCCAGCCATGTACATTGGCGACACAGGCAACAAAGGCTTGCACCACTTGGTTTACGAGGTAGTAGATAACTCTATTGACGAAGCACTTGCTGGTCACGCAAAAGAAATTTTCGTAACCATTCACGAAAACAATTCCATCACCGTAAAAGACGATGGTCGCGGTATCCCCGTGGATATGCACGAAAAAGAAGGGCGCAGTGCCCTCGAAGTTGTAATGACCGTGCTACACGCAGGAGGTAAATTCAATAAAGATTCTTACAAGGTTTCTGGAGGTCTGCACGGTGTGGGTGTAAGTTGTGTAAACGCACTTTCAACCCACCTTACCGTTGAAGTTCACCGCGATGGCAAAAAATATATGCAGGAATACGGCATCGGCAAACCGCTTTATGCTGTAAAGCAAGTTGGCACCACAGACGTGCGCGGAACTGTTGTAACCTTTCTACCCGATGACTCAATTTTTACCGTTACGGTATATAACTACGAAACGCTTCAAGCGCGAATTCGCGAGTTAGCTTATCTCAACAAAGGCATCAGCCTTACCATCACCGATGAGCGCGAAAAAGATGCAGAAGGCAACTTCCGTTCAAACAATTTCCTCAGCCAAGGCGGTGTAATTGAGTTTGTAAAATTCTTGGATGGCGCACGTGAGCCTCTAATTCCAGATCCAATTTATGTAGAGGGAAGTCGCGACATGGTAGGAGTAGAAGTAGCCATGCAATACAACACTTCTTACACCGAAAATATTTTCAGTTATGTAAACAACATCAACACCATCGAAGGTGGTCAGCACGTTGCAGGTTTTCGCAGGGCTTTAACGCGCACGTTCAAAAGCTATGGTGATAAAAATAAGTTGTTTGAAAAAGTAAAAATTGAAGTAAGCGGTGACGACTTTCGCGAAGGCTTAACAGCAGTTATATCTGTAAAAGTTCCCGAGCCACAATTTGAAGGTCAAACAAAAACCAAACTCGGTAACAACGAAGTAGGTGGTATTGTGGACACCGTTTTTGGCGAAGTACTGGAACACTTTTTGGAAGAAAATCCAAAACTGGCAAAAATAATTTTCGATAAAGTAATTCTTGCCGCCACCGCCCGCCACGCAGCGCGCAAAGCCCGCGAAATGGTGCAACGTAAAGGCGTATTGAGCGGTGGAGGATTACCCGGCAAACTTGCCGACTGTAGCAGCAAAGATCCTGCTGCCTGCGAAATATACCTAGTGGAGGGAGACTCTGCGGGTGGTACCGCCAAGCAAGGTCGCGACCGTAATTTCCAAGCCATTCTTCCATTAAAAGGTAAAATCCTAAACGTGGAAAAAGCAATGGAGTACAAGATTTATGACAACGATGAGATAAGGAACATCTTCACAGCATTGGGTGTGCGCATAGGCACTGCCGAAGACAGCAAAGAGCTGAACATCGAAAAGCTTCGCTACCATAAAGTAATCATTATGTGCGATGCCGATGTGGACGGTTCGCACATCACTACTTTGATTCTAACCTTCTTTTTCCGCTACATGAAAAAATTAGTGGACGAAGGCAGAATCTTCATTGCTCTGCCGCCACTTTACTTAGTGAAAAAAGGTAAAGAGCAACAATACTGCTGGAACGACCAACAACGCGAAACCGCCATTGACCAATTGGCAAAAGGCGGCAACCGCGAATCAGTTCACACCCAACGCTACAAAGGTTTGGGAGAGATGAACGCAGAACAACTGTGGGAAACAACCATGAACCCAGAAACACGCACATTGAAAAAAGTGACTATTGATAGCGCTGCCGAAGCCGACCGCGTTTTCAGTATGTTAATGGGCGATGAAGTTCCTCCGCGCAGAGAGTTTATCGAAGCACATGCGAAGTATGCAAGAGTGGATGCGTAAGTAGTTTTTAGTTCAAATATTTTTAGCCGTGTGTTTTTCAAAACACACGGCTTTTTTATACATCCTACTAAAGACTCTACCACAAGGATTTTTTTGCTTTAACTTTGGTTAAAATAAAATTTTCCTACCATGAACCCGCTCAAGCAATTTCTCTATTTCACCAAGCCACAGTTGCGTGGTGTTCTTGCATTGGCAATACTAATTGTGATTATTTCCATTGTCCCTAGAGTTTACTTTTACTTCAATCCACCAAAATTTGATGATGGACAAGGTTTCAGAAAGGAGATACTTGCATTCCAAAAACAATTGGATGAATTGAAACAGAATGACTCGCTTTCCAATATCGAATCACCCGAGTTTAATCCTTACGCTGAAAGTCATTTTAGTAAAAAGAAAGAATCCTTTAATAGAAATGTAGTGCTCTTTCCATTCAATCCAAATACAATTGGTGTGGAAGAATGGCAGCAATTAGGCATGAGTAAAAAGCAGGCAGAATCAATAGAAAAAGCCAAGACAAAAGGCTTCAAGTTTCGCAAGCCAGAAGATTTGGCAAAAGTTTATGTGATTGGAGAGAAGGGCTATGAACGCTTGAAAAACTTTGTGATAATACCCGAAGAAAAGAAAACAACAACCCACGAAGTATTTCAGGCAAAAGAGGAAAAGAAATCATATCAAAGACCACTAATAAATCTGAATCTTGCAGATACTTTTGAGTTGATAAAACTGAATGGAATAGGACCAAGTTATGCCCGTAGAATTTTTAAGTATAGAACATTTTTAGGCGGCTTCTATCAAATTTCACAGCTCAAAGAAGTCTGGAACTTACCAGACTCAACAATTCAAAAAATCACTCCCTTGATAATCATTGATGCAAAAGACATTTCTAAAATATCAATAAACTATGCAGACTTGGAATTATTGGGAAAGCATCCTTACATAAAATATACTGGCGGCAGATTATTAATCGCCTATCGCGAACAGCACGGAGACTTCGTAACTATTGATGGTGCAAAAAGAGCAATGGCAATGGATGATAGTATGTTTAGCAAAGTGAAACCCTACTTGCGGTTAGAGTAAATTTTAATTCACTGTAACTTTCAAAATCTCTACCCTTCTCTCTCTTGCAGCATCAGGGCTGTAAACACTGTTGCGCAAATCTTCAAGTTTATCACTCACCTCTTTGGATGTCTTCTCTTCGCCCGCTGATACTTTTTCAAACAACAATTTACCATCGTTTAAATATGATAACAAAACTCCACCTCGATAAGTGTAAAAGAAGTTCAATAAACTATTTACCCTTCTATTTCCCAGATGCAAATTATACTCATTGAAGTTAAGTGGAGAGCAATATCCTGTGATAGTGATACTTACCTTTTTACCTTGTTGCAACTCATTCAACAGCAAGGAACTGAAATGTATTAATTGACGAAAATTATATTCTACAGTATCCCCAAACCAAGATTGAATATGTTTTTGAGCAGAAACTTTTTCATTGACTTTAGCTCCTTTTACAAACTCAGTCTCATATTCATTTACAAGATTGATGTAAGACTGATACGCATCCAAATAACTCAATTCGGTGGTGTCGCGCATGGTTTTTGTATCTGGCTCATCATTGTGAAAATAGAGTTGAATTGGCAACCTGAAATTAGTTAGTGATATAGTTGGGATAGTTGAATGATGCGTGAACGATGATGAATGATTGACATTTTGAGTTGTTACATCAGCTTCTTTTCTTTCTTCAACCTCATTACTTGCAACCTGCAACTCACTTTTACTTTCGCGCAACTCGTTACGCGCAACTTGCAACGCTTCTCCGTTCTCTACTCTGTATATATCATTACAACAAGTTTCTGCTTCTATAAACTTTGAGCCCTTTCTATTACTTGAAAGATAAGAGACACTGTCATTCATCACATAGTACAAATCATTGGCAGAAGAATTTAATGACAAGCCCAGATTTTTTGGTTTTTCAAATGACGAATTTGAAAGTGAATTTGCCTTTGATTTAAAAACATCAAAGCCGCCAAATCCATAATGCCAGTTAGAAGAAAAGTACAGTGTGTTATTTTGTTGAAAGTAAAAAGGTGTTACCTCATCATCAGCCGTGTTGATTGCTGCGCCAGCATTCTGCGGATAGTCCCATTCCAAGGCAGCTAATCTTTTACTTATCCAAATATCCATTTTGCCCTTGCCGCCCGGGCGATTCGCAGCAAAAATTAACCATTGGTTTCCGCTTTCATCCATAGCAGTGCTGGGATGTGTTGCGGTGTGTCCTGGCAGGTTCACATTTACAGGAATTGGCTTAGCAATTTGCCATTTATTGTTCTCAAATTTTGAAACAAAAATCTCACACCGCGAGTTGCCATTTTCGATGCCGCATTGGGTAAAGAAAAATTCCTTACCATAGGTTTTATGATTTGAAAAACTACCGTTTGCAACATGCTTTGTGCTTGCATCATCTATACCCGGAGTGAACGTTTCGTTTGTGGAAGCATTGTAAATTCTTGTGCGAAAAATCTTACCCCCAACTGTTTTTGTGGAAGAAAAATACAAGCCATCTTCTTCTGAAGTAATAGGATTGATTTCCGAAAAAGTTGTATTGATACTATCGCCTTCATGAATAATTTCAATACTGTCGTTTGCTGATTGATTCGCTAATGCCCACGCGCAACTTTCAATCAGTTGTTGCACTTTCAAAGCATAAAAATCTTTTTTTCTGTAGCGTGTTTTAAATTCGGTTAAAGTTTCTTTTGCTTCGTTGTATTCGCCATTACTCTGCTGCATCGCTCCCCACCAAAACAAAGCCATCGGAAATGTTTTATCCTTATCGCGCTTTATACATTCTTCGTAGCCCTTTGCAGCATTGGTGTAGTCATTAAACTGTCGGCTTGCCTCGGCATAATTGTACCAAACCTCTGCTTGGTCATCATCTTTATCTAATGATTGTTTCAAGTATCTTGCAGCAGCATAATATTCGCCTTTATTTAAGCTTTCTGTACCCGCTTTAAATAGTTGGGCAGGAGTTTGTGCTGTTGCAAAAAAGGGTAAAAAGAAAAATAAAAAGAAGATATGAATTGTTAGATATGAGATAAATCCTTCGCACTTTGTCCTTCTTCCTTCGTCCTTATTACTTCTCATATCTCTCGTCTCATATCTCATATCTCACATTACAAAAACACTGGACAAATTGCGTTATTCTTTTTGAACTTTTTTACTCTAGAAATTTCATAAATCAAACTAATTTCTACACCCCCATTGTTGCGCGTAGCAGGTGTAAAACTCGAAAGGTTAACATCATAAGTTACATTCAATTTTATTGTGTTGTATTCTAAGCCAACAAGCGGCCAAAGTGCATCAATCCGAATGTTACTTTTAGACACATCAGGTCTGCGCGGATTCATTCTACAATACATACCAACGTTGATTGCAATACGCTTTTTTGGTGTATTTTCAAGATAAGTTCTCAGGTAAGTTCCTATCATGTGTTCTTGTAAATTCACATCACCCAAAAAAGCGGATGCGCCTTGGAAGCGATAAAAATATTCAGGTACAATATCCAATCGTTCACTCAGTTTTGCAGTGCCTTTTAAATGAAAAGAAACCACTGCGCCCATGCGTACTTCCTTATCATTAAAAAACGACATAGATGGCTGATTGATATGGCTATAATTGAAACCGAATTGAAATCCATTACGTGCATTTTTTGAGTACTGATATGCCACACCTAATCCCATATCAAAAGCAAAAGTACTGATGCGGTCGAAACTTTCGTTTGGTGCAATGGTAGAATCAAAAGCATCACCGGAATATTGATTGTCAAATTGCAAAGCGCGAGTATCAAAATTGCGATGCAAAAAACCTGGCTGCACACCCAATGAAAGAAAATGTCTTTTGCCTAATTGAATTGCAGCACTTAAAGGCAAAGAGGCTTGCATGTATGTAAAGCGCGAATCACCTGCGCGATTATATCGAAATTGAATTCCACCACCCAAGCGCGTGCCTTTTTCAAACTGAAAAAAATTCATTTCGGCAGAAGCACTTACCGAATTGTAATTCACTGGCACGTTTGCCCACTGATTTCTGTAAACAAGATTGAAACGATAATCGCCATCCATTAAATTGGTATATGCCGCAGAAGCATAAATCGGATTGAATCCAAATTGAGAAAAGTGAATGGTTTGAGAATGGGATTTGAAATATGAAATATGAAATATGAGCAGCAACAAAATACAACGTAACATAAAGGTGCGAAGTCCTAAGCCTGATGTATTAGCAGACTTGCAACTCACAACTCGCAATTTGTAACTATGTTGTTCGTTCCTCATCTCAACAATGTTATATTTCCTTCTTTAACCACTACTTCTCCTCCTTCGCAAAAAGCTTTTAAATAATAGCCAAAAACACCTGAGTCTAAAAGTTTGCCACCATAAGTCCCGTCCCAACCTTTTTTAATGTCTTTAGTCTCAAACATCAACTGACCCCAGCGGTCATAAATTGCAAGAAGCACATCTGTAATACTAATTCCTCTCACGTACAGCACATCATTTTTTCCATCGCCATTTGGTGTAAAAGCGTTTGGTAAAAAAACTCCACCTGTTGAACATGGCGTTCTAAAAACTCGCACAATTACTGTGTCATTAGCAAAACATCCATTCGTATCTTCTGCCAAAACATAATACACAGTTGTTTCTAATGGGTACGCCAAAGGTGTGAAGATTGAAGTGTCACTTAGCGTTTCGTCATAAGTCCACGCAACAGAGGCTACACCTGAAGTTGTTACTGATAATTGAGCGGTGTCTTCATATCCAATTGTGTATGGTGTTGCTATTGCTTCCAATGATGGCAATAGAGATTTTACATCCACAAAAACCGAACCAGAAAAAGTGCAACCCAATTGGTTGGTAACACGAACTGTAAAAGTGGTGTCGCGCAAAGGACTTACGGTAGGGTTGGCAGTACCTTGCCCGCCAATAATTAAAGTAGGTGGCGACCATGCAAATACCAAGGTTTGCCCGGGCTGCTTTGTTGTAGCAGATAGTTGCACAGTATCTCCTGCACATGTTGCCACTGATGCTTCCACATCTACAGCATCACTAAATACTACTACAGTTTGTTTTAAAGTATCAGTACAAACTCCTTTTGAAATATAGAGCGTGTAAGTAGTTGTTGAGTCGGGTGATACAAATGGATTAGGAACATTCAACTCATTTAATGAAGGATGTGGTTCCCACTGATACGAAACATTACCAAACTGCCCAGGAGAAACACCAATTTGAGTAATTTCTGTTTTGCAGATTGTTCGAGTTGGTAATGTAGTTGAATCAACAGTATTGGAAAGAATTAAAATTCTCTTCTCAATGGAATCTATGCCGTTGCAACTTGCGGTGTCTATGGCAATTAAGGTAATGGTGTACAATCCCGGCTGCGTAAAAATACGCGTATAGTTGCTATCAGTGGAGCGTAACCCATCACTAAATTTCCAAACAAAATCTGCATCACCTACTACAGTACTTTTGTTATTAAATGTTCCAGTAAATGGTAATAGGCAGGGAATCTCCGGGATGTCAAAATCGGCTAATACATTCTTAATCGTGAAGTCGAATTTATACACCGCATTATTACAATTTGGGCTATTGTTGGTTCTTGAAACTGCACCTGGTGTGGTAGGGAAATTACTGACGCCACCACATCCGGCACAAACACTTTGATACAAAATTCCTTTTTTGCTGTAGCGTGAAGTGCCACCGTCCACATGGTCGGCTGCAGAAGGGCTTCCAAAAAAGGTGCCGTAAAACAATCCTGAAGCATCATCATTCAGCACCATCATATAAACATCATTATTGTCGGTAGTTTGGCTGTAGGCATCTGGCGTTACTGGCATACCTTGAGTAGATAAAACCGTTGTGCCGCCAACATTTGCGCCCCAGCCTGTAAGATAAACTTTGGCGCACAAGTCAACTAAAAATGCAGTGGGGGAAATATTGGGTCTGCCGCTACCACTTCCAATTGTTGTACTCCAAATTATTGAATCCAATTCATGCGTCATTTTAGTAATAAATAAACCGCTGTTTGAATTGCTGTATGCTGCATTTTGTACAAAAAAATTTCCTGTAGTCTGCGTCTGCCCTACCACATACACGTTATCAGATTTATCTGTTTCAACAAAATAGATTTGGTCGTAGCTATTAGTACCCCAATAAGTAGCTGTTTTTGAGGTTAGTCCTAACTTATCTACTAATCCTACAAATCCGTCACTACTGCCACCATTAAACTGCGATTGCAACACCCCTGTTTGAGAGATTGGAAGTGTAGTTTGCGAGCGTGTGCCTCCACAAACAAATAAGTCATCATTCTTATCAAAAGATAGCGAGTAAATTGCATCATCATCTTCGCCACCAAAGTAGGAACACCACACCATGGTGGAAAGGTTATTATTCATCTTAATAATGATGCCATCTAAGCCGCCTCCGGCTGAATCCTGAAACACACCCGCGGTTACAGGAAAGTCTTGCGAACGAGTGCATGTTGCCAAATAAATATTATCCTCTCTGTCAATATCTATTTCACCCCGCACTTCATCGGCATAGTTATGCCGAAGAAAATTACCGGTATTTGAGGTGTTTAAACCATCATTATCTGTTCCGCCAACATAGGTTGATGCAAGCAGTTGAGTGCCATCAGCACTAAAGCGCGAAATCACAATATCAGAACCAAATACATAATGTATTCCCAATCCATTGAATGGACCAGGATCTGGACCGCCCCGATAAACAGTTTGAAAAGCACCTGTTGTAACTGGAAAATTATCGGAGCTAGATGTGCCGAACACAAACAATTCATCATTTGTGTTTACAATCAAGCTGTGTGGTAGTTCATCGCTTCTGCCGCCTAAAAAAGTTGAATAAATTCTTTGTGTTCCAGTGGCATTATACTTTGTGATGGCAATATCAGTGCCAGGCAATCCTGCGCCACTGCCTCCTGCCCATGTGGTTTGGTATGCCCCAGGGGTTGTTGGGTAGCCAATACCAAAAATACTTCCCGCTGCATAAGTGTTTTCTTTACTGTCATAGGTTGCTGTGTAACCAAAATTATCGGCTGTAGAGCCGCTGTAAGTAGAGAATAATAAAACTGGGTCAATAATTAAATCGTGGTTTGAATTATAACCTTCAACAAAATCAAAACTTACTGTACTATCATTCAAAACAAAGCTACATGCCACCTCTGTTTTTTTGCCGTCAATTATTTGATATGCAAAAGGTTTTTCTTCAATTACATCTCCTACTGATGTTTGAATTACCAATGAACCTTCTTTCAAAAAAAGTTTAGTAGCTCCTTCATATTTTACCTTTACAGCAACATTTGATTTTTGTCGTAAAGCATTTGCTTTCACTATCCAATCAAACTTTAATTTGCCATCGTTAGAGTAAACGCGCAAATCAATTCCATCATAAACATTTTTGTAGGCAACCTCACTAAAGCCGCTCACTTTGCTTGCCCATTTGCTCTTATCGCTGCCGATGAAATAATTATAGTATTCCTCTAACGTTTCCACGCCTTGCTTTAAGGCATTTGCGTTGCTACCAACAAAAGTTGCTTTTACTGCATGGAAATGTAATATCTCCGAAATGTCGGGTTTAAACTCGTGTTGCCGGTGGTTTTCATGGCGCAACAACATCAACTCCTTTTCATCGCCTTTGGCAAAGGTGAAACCGTTATTTTCTAAAAATAGTGAAGCAAAAGGCAGGTCGGCTTGAAACAGAACATTGCCATGCCATTGGTTTTTGTTTTCCTTAAAAATAAGGCTTCGGCAAGATTTGCATTCATGCGCTGTGATGTTGTTTTGCAACAACAGAAAAAGCAACAACAGAATATAAAGCCTAAAATAACTCATACGAGATTTAAAGATGTGAAAATCTGTGGAATGGCTGTATTTAGATGGAACATTAATTAAAAAAGGTTGGTTGTAGAAATAAAAAAAGCCACTCCTTTCGGGTGGCTTTTTAGTTGTGCGGAGAAAGAGGGATTCGAACCCCCGGAAGGCTCATCACCTTCGACTGTTTTCAAGACAGTTCCATTCAACCGCTCTGGCATTTCTCCGTGGGCAAAAATAGAAAAGCAAGCTGCATTGCAAAGCCTTGTTTTGAAATAGTGGAAAATAAGTTGGAAATAGACGTTTGGGAAGAGATATGTGCTACCAATTTTAACTGAATTGCTATACATTTAATCTACCAAGGAATATAGAAAAGTTTACTTTGAGGCTAAATTGCTTCACTGTAGAGGTAAACTAATTCACTTAGAAACTTAACTTAGGTAACACACTAAAACAATTTTACCTGACTTTAGGGCATAAAAAAACCGGAACCCATTGCTGGAATTCCGGCTCCGACTATGACACACAAGTCTTTAATCAGCTTTATCGTGTAAGAACGTATTGTCGTTTTTAATTTCCGGTCTCGAATATTCTGTTCCTGATTCTGTAACCGAAAAGCGAGACAAAGATAAATTGTTTTCTGAAACGTGATTGTTAATAATTGTTTTTCCTGCTCTTTCATAAGCTGGATTATTTTCTAACTCCGCCAAATTTTTCTTCATACTATTTCGGCTTAATTGTTGGAGCATCTGTTTTCGATTATCCAACGCTTGCGAAGCCTCAGTAGCTGTTTCCATAACAGGCTCATCATAATTACGTTTAAAAACAATGAACGGTTCACTCTCTTGATTTTTTTCTTCAATTTCTTGAGAGAGATATTCTAATAACGGTTGTTCTTCCAAAATGTTTTGTTGTGTTTCAACATTTAACATTTCTTCATCTACAACACTTTCATTTGTCTCGTTTATCAAAGAACTTTCTAACCCCAGTTCAAACTCAATTATGTTTTCAGAAACATCGCTTGCGCTAAAACCTGAAAACAAATCAAATTCATTTTCGTCATCATTTGCAAGCGAAGACAAAATAAAATCATCATCCGTAGGGTTTATTAACGAAATCTCTTCAATAATTGTAACAGCCTCCTCTACAATTGCGTTTTTCTCCACTAATTCTGATGCAATTTCAGTGCTTTCTTCTACAACAACAGATTCTGTTTCTTCTAAAGAATAAACAATTTTTCCGTTATTATTTTCGGGTAATTGTATGGTTGTTTTTTCCAGTGCTGCAACTGGTTCTGGTTGTTTATCTAAATCATAAACTTTTACTTTTTGAACTGGTGCGTATTGTGTTTCTAAGCGAGCTTCAAAGCCTGTAGCAATCACAGTTACCATCAATTTGTTTTCCAAACTCATGTCGCGGCTCGAACCAAAAATAATGTCGGTATCATTAGCTGCGCTTTGAATGTAATCATTGATTTCTTCGAACTCATCCATGGTAACCTCTTCGGCACCAGAAGAAATATTTACCAATACATTTTTAGCACCACGAATTTGATTGTCATTTAATAATGGCGAATTTAAAGCTGCTTCAACAGCAAGTTTAGCACGCAATTCGCCTTCGGCATAAGCGCAACCCATAATGGCAGCACCACCATTTTTCATTACTGTTTTCACATCGGCAAAATCCACGTTGATAAAACCTGGCGTAGTAATAATTTCAGAAATGGATTTTGCTGCTGTTGTCAAAATATTATTTGCATGACTGAAGGCTTGGCTTTGCGTAAGGTTGCCATACATGGTTCTGATTTTATCGTTTCCTATAACCAGAATTGTATCCACTTGTTCTTTCAACTTTTGAATGCCTTCCATTGCATGTGAATGACGTTTTCTTCCTTCAAAAGAAAATGGAGTTGTGACAATGGCAACAGTCAAAATTCCCATTTCGCGAGCTATGCGCGCAACTACCGGAGCAGCGCCTGTGCCTGTGCCACCGCCCATGCCTGCGGTGATGAAAACCATCTTAGTATTCTTGCTCAATAAAGCGCGAATTTCTTCAATACTTTCTTCGCAAGCCTGCATACCTACTTCGGGGTTTGCCCCTGCGCCAAGCCCTTGCGTAAGCGATGGTCCTAACTGTATTTTGTTTGGAATAGGGCTTGTTTGTAAAGCCTGAGCATCGGTATTGCAAACCACAAAGTTTACACCTTCAATGCCTTCTTGATACATGTGATTGACGGCATTGCCGCCACCTCCGCCTACACCAATTACTTTGATGATAGAGGCTTGGTCTTTTGGAAGGTCGAATTCAAACGGTGACATACGCACTTATTTTTTAGTTATTGATAATGATTAAATTTTATTCGAAGTCTTTATTTACATCTGTGTCGGCAAACCATTCTTTGATATCGCCAGTAAGTTTTGTCCACCACTTATTATCCTTATCAGAGTAAGGAAGTTTAATGGTTTTTCTTTCTTCCACTTTTGGTGTTTCTACAACTACTTCCGCTTCTTTTTGCACGGGTTCCTCAATTACAACCTGCGGAGCTTTCTTCTTATTTTTACCTTCCACTTCAACAAGTTCTTCATAGCCTTTGATGATTAATCCTAAACCTGTTGAATACATTGGATTTTTTAAATCATCGCGCGTGCCTTTGGCAATATGTTCAGTTGGAAAACCTATGCGTGTTTGCATTCCAGTAGTATAATCTACCAATTGCTTCAAGTGCTGCAATTGCGAACCTCCACCAGTTACCACCATGCCTGCATACAAGCGGTTAGCATAGCCCGAATTTTTTATTTCAAACTGAATGGTGGCAAAAATTTCTTCCATTCTTGATTGAATTATATGCGCCAAAGTGCGCATTGAAATTTCGCGTTTGTCGCGACCTGCAATACCCGGAATTGTAATTACTTCATATTCCTGAGTTTCATTCGCAATTGCTGAACCGAAACGAACTTTCAATTTTTCTGCTTGAGAACGAAGTACTTGACAACCGCGTTTGATATCCTCTGTAATAATATCACCTGCAAAAGGAATCACCGCTGTATGGCGAATAATTCCATCTTGAAAAATTGCCAAATCAGTTGTGCCTCCGCCAATATCAACTAAAGCCACACCAGCTTCCATTTCCTCGGCTTTTAATACAGATGCAGAAGAAGCCAAAGGCTCTAAAATCAAGCCAGACATTTGTAACCCTGCTCGCTCAACACATCGCTTTATGTTAAGTGCTGCAGCAACTTTTCCTGTGATAACATGAAAATCTGCTTCCAACCTTCTTCCAAACATTCCGATAGGATTTTTGGCAACAAGACTGTTATCAACCATAAATTCTTGGGGCAAAACGTGGATGATGCGCTCGCCCGGCTCTAAAGCCATGCGGTGCATATCTTCCAACATATCTTTTATGTGCTGAGGAGTGATTTCTGTTTCGCTTTCGTTATTGGGTAGCGTATAGATGCCTCGGTTTTGTTTACTGCCGATGTGTTGCCCCGCAATACCAACATACACCACTTTTATTTCAACTCCAGATGTGCGTTGTGCTTCGGCAACAGCTTGTTGAATGGCTTCGGTTGTGGTTTGAATATTATAAACTTCTCCGCGCTGAACGCCACCATTTGAATCGGCACGACCCATGCCGAGAATTTTGATTTTGCCAAATTTATCGCGCTGACCAACTATACAAGCAATTTTTGTTGTACCAATATCTAAACCAACAATTATCGTATTGTCGTTTACTTCGGTTGTTGTAGTAACTGTTTCTTGCATAGCCAGCTTGTTGTACTTTATAATTTAAACGCTAAATGCAACTTACGAATTGTGGTAAAATGAATTTTTATTCCACCTTATCTCTTTTGCATTTGTTTTATTTCCTTCAATTAATCATTTCTACTTTAATACTATCCATCCTTTCGCGCTTCACACACACCACTTGATTTTCAAATTTTACATTAATGCTTTTGTATTTTTCCCAGCCAACTCGTGGTAATGCTTCTTTGTAAAATGTCTTTATATTTTTCAATTTGTCACTTGTTTTTAATTGGGGTTTTCCAAAAAGAATGGTGAAGTTTCCCATCACCGGAATTAGTTCTATTTCCCCGTTTTCAAGAACGTTTACATGGTCGGTGAGTGCATTTAAAAAAGTGTCTTTTTCTATGGTTGTGATTAACTTCCACAGCCCTAATCTTGTTGCACTATCTCGTTTTGCGTCTGTATATTTTTGTACAAAGCCCACTACTACCGGAACACGTGGTGTAAAGCTATCGGAGAGCGGCATTGTTTCAGCCTTATCGCTTAAATAATAACTCACACCATCGTTGTTGATTATCCTAAGAATGGGGCGTTTTTGCTTCACCTTCACCATCAGTTGCAACTGCTGATTGAAATAAACCTCCACACTATCAATGTAGGGTTGCTTTTCCAAAAGGGTTTCTATTGCTTGAAGATTCAGTGTTGCAATTTTTTTTCGCTGCAAAGAATCGCCACTGATGTACATCACCTTATCAGCAATTTCCTTTTTGGTAATAAAGGAAAGTCCGCTTTCATAATCTATATTTATGTTGATGCCGACACAATAAATTTCTTCTTGCTTTTTTATTGCAGATGTAAGTAAAACTACAAACACAGCAATGCCCGTGATGCTAACCATCACTAACAATACTTTGCGTAAAATAATTTGCCAGCGTTTCATTTTTTGATACTGAAAATTGTTTCGGTTTAAGAATCAATTTTCGACCTCAAAGGAGCAAGGTGATAAAGATGTAATGAAACGTAGTTGTGTACAATTTTGGTGGAAATTGACATGAGTGAGTATTTAGTTGGACGAGCAAAAGTCTATCATAATTACTCATTCAACAATAAAATCAAAACCCTAAAAGATGTCTTTGTGGATGAAAAATTGCAATTAAAACAATGCGTGCGAAGACAAGCAAACGCATCACAAAGCAACTTTTTTCATAAAAATTACTTTGCGCCATTGACTTGGCACGGTTTTGGGTTCATATTACAGACATCTCAACAAGGTCAGCAATATGAAAAGCATTATATCTCTCTTACTTATACTCTTAAACTTTGAATTTGTTTCACTCAAAGCACAAGAAATTGAAAGTCGCTACAAAACGCCTACAGCGGTTAAGTTGCGCAACATTGAAAAATTAGAAACTAACGCAAAATTCTTCTTGATTGAATCTGGTGTTTTTGGTGCAGTAGGAATCGGTTGTTTGGCAGGTGGAATTGTAAAAGAAAATAAAACCCCTGATTACTCGGCACACTTTACCAAAGAGCAAAAACAACAATATGCCGAGCGTTGGGACAAAACAGGAAAAGCATTGATAGGAATTGGAGCAGGTTTTACTGCTGCATCGGTAGTGTTAGGTGCCTTGGGTATAAAATGTGTTTATGACATTAAAACCCGCAAGCCAAAATATAAGTTGAAATTAGACTTGGGTGTGGGCGAAAACCCCGGACCGGCAGCAAAATTAAAATTCTAAAAAAGTTAGTATTTGGTGTACTTGTTAAGAGCCGCTTCCGAAAGGAGCGGTTTTTTTATGCTTACTCTTTTAATGATTCTACATATAAAGTAACGCCTTCTACTTGCTCATCGCTTAGGGTTTTGTATGCTGCCATCGTGTTTTTGCCATTGCGAATAATAGATATGATTTCATCGTGATTAAGTACAGATACCCTTAAGTTTTTTGCTCCTGCAAGCATAGCATCGCCTCCGGCTCCATGACAATTTTGGCATTCTTGTGTATATACTGTTTTGCCCACAGCAATTAGTCCGCCTTCAATATTTGAAGTATCCACAACCACTTTTCCTTTTTTAGCGCGGCTCATTTCGGCAAGTCCGTAACTGGTTACAATCAACAATAATGAAAGCACAGCAAGCATCTTATTTTTCCTTTTAAAACCAATTACGGCTAAAGGAATTGATGCAAGAACTGTTGTTATTTTTACAAGCAATAAATTATTGATGTGCGCGCCCATCACAAGCATTGCAACTCCGGTTATTAAAAACAGAGAACTGATTACCATTTCGGGAATGCGCGTTGGCTTGGAATATTTTTCAAGTGCTTCATTTTTGTTTAAAACCAACAAAACGGTTTTGATTAAATAATGAAGCAGAAAAAGAATCACAACGAGCTTGTGTGTATGCAGTAAACCTGTGTACATAAAATATTGATTTTTGAATGGCTACAAACGTAAAAAAATAAGTTGCTTGATTACCGAGTTGCATAAAAAAGCCCGACAATAAGTCGGGCTAATGAAAAAAGTATATTGCTAATTAAACTACGATGCTTCCGGTGATGATGCCAACAATGATGGCACCTATCAGTGCACCAATCAAAGCAATTAACCAGGTGCTAAGTTTGCGATAGCGTTGCTCATTGGCTTGCAATTCCCATTGTTTGCGGATTTTACCAATGATAAAATCTAAACGAGTGAAGGCTACTTCGCCTTTTACAACATAATCAAAAGCACCGTAGCGCATAGTATCTACAGCTACATCAATGCTATCTTGACCGCTATACATTATCACTTCTAAGTCGGCATTTTTGTCTTTAGCGCGTTTCAAAATATCAATACCTTCCATGGCAGTTTTATCCACTGCATTCAGGTTGTAATCTAAAACTAAAATATCAGGTCTTTCAGTTTCAAATTCTTTTAAAAACGATTCACCAGTGTTGTAAAGTTTTACGGTGTAGCCTTTGCCCGAAAGGTGATCTTTAACCATTTCGCCTTGCATGGTGTCGTCTTCCACCACATACACTTTTAACGGATTTGCCATTTGTTTTGTTTTGTTTATTGAAACGTTGTGAATTTACAATTTTGCTGCTGCTGCGCTCAATTCTTCGCAGGCTTTGGAGCATTCTGTTTTAAAATAACTGATTCTTTCGGGTAATGATTCGGTATTGGTTTTGCTTCCAGCAAAGAGTTCAATTTCCTTAATTGTTGTTTCCAAATGTTTGATACCCATGTAACTCACCTGTGGTTTCAACGAATGTGCAACAACCTTTAAACGGTCGAAATCCTTTTCAATATTGTATTGCTCCATTTCGGCAACAGATTTTGGAGCTATGTCCAAAAACATGTTGATGTATTTCTTCATTTTGGCATTATCGCCTTTGGTGAATCCGGTTAAGAAGGCTAAATCTGTAAGCGCCATTTATGGTGTTAATTATCGTGCTAAACTAAAAGAAAAAACAAGGTTGCAAATATCATTTCACGAATGCCGCAATTTTTTTCAACAAAACGTTTGTGTCGAACGGTTTGGTTACAAAATCATACATTCCTGCATCGTAACACTTCTGAATTTCTTCTTTAATGGCATTTGCAGTTAATGCAATAATAGGAATGTCTTTCAATTTGTCATCCAACTTACGGATTGCGCGCGTTGCTTCCAAGCCATCCATCACAGGCATCATCATATCCATCAGCACAATATCGTAAGGGAATTTTTTACTGCTTTCCCATGCTTGATTTTCGTAGGCTTTTATTTTATCTACTGCTTCTTGTCCATTTTCTGCAACATCAATAGTTACATTTTCGATAGTGCCTTCAAGAGTATCTACGGCTACCATTTGGTTGAAAGCATTGTCTTCAACCAATAAAATACGGAGGTTAGAAAGCTTAATTTCTTCGGCATGATATTTTTCAATCAAACCTACTGCTGCATCACCTAAAGGGAAATTAATATTAAAGTAGAAGGTGGTTCCCTCACCCATAGTGCTTCTAACACCAATATTGCCCTCCTGCATTTCCACCAAGCGTTTAGAAATGGTTAAGCCCAAACCAGTGCCGCCATATTTGCGTGTAGTATCCGAACTTGCTTGGGTGAAACTTGTAAAGAGTTTATTGATTTGATCTTGGGCAATACCTATTCCTGTGTCAATAACTTCAAACAAAATATTTGCTTTTTCGTCATCACTGTTTTGCTTGGTTACTTTGATGGTTACGCTTCCTCTTTCAGTAAATTTTACTGCATTTCCTGCAAGGTTCAACAACACTTGATTCAAACGAACCGAATCGCCCAACAAAATATCTGGCACATCATCGGCAACTTCCGACATCATTAATATGCCTTTTTCTTCTGCCTTAAAGCGCAAGGTGTCTTCGGCATTCATAATGGCTTCGCGCAACGAAAATGGAACGCTTTCAAAGTCCATTTTGCCTGCTTCTATTTTAGAGAAGTCGAGAATATCGTTGATGATTACCAATAAATTTTCGGCAGATTTATTAATGCCCGAAAGGTAACGCAGTTGCTGATCGGCAAGCCCGTTTGTTTGCAAGCAAAGACGCGTCATTCCTAAAATTGCATTCATGGGTGTGCGAATTTCGTGGCTCATGTTTGCCAAAAACTCTTGTTTTAATCCAGCAACTTGTTCAGCCTCTTCACGCTTTCTTCTTTCAACTTCATATTGCTCGCGATGCTGGCGAGCTGCGTGTTCAAATCTTATTTCTTTAAAAGATTTATCAAGCGTTGCTTTAAGGTCGGTAGCATCTAATGGTTTAGTAAGAAAATCGAATGCGCCATTATTCATTGCTGTGCGAATGCGTTGCATATCGCTATAGGCAGTTATCACTACACTTTTTACAATTCGGTTTGCTTCATTTATTTTTGCCAGCAAAGTCAAGCCGTCCATTTCGGGCATGTTGATGTCTGTCATTACCAACTCAATGTCTTTGTCTTTCTTCAGTTTTTCTAAGGCATCCACACCATTCACAGCAAATTGCAATTCGCAAATGCCATCTTTTACCAATCCGCGCAACCTTTGTGTTATAAGTGGTTGCACATCCGGTTCATCGTCCACAATTAAAATTTTAATTGGCCTAAGTACTGGATTTTCTGCTGTGCTCATTTCTATGGATGATTGATTTTATTTACTACTTCAATTGTAGCAAGATTATGGTAATTAGATTAGAATTTCAAAATTGCTTTAGCTGCTGCTATGCGGTTGTTTTATATTTCTTAGACCATGCCATAATAAATGGCACCAACAAAACACTTGGTAATAACCAAGCAATTACACCGGGCAAAATGGTGTTGTTGACAACTAGAAATGCAGTTAAAGATGCTATGTAAGCACCTATCATTCTTTGTAAATGTGTTACCAAACAAAAGTTTTTATACATAGGTTTTCCTGTATAATTTGCATAATCTGTCTTCACCATCAGCAATGCAAACAAACCAAATACCATAAGCACTATTCCGAAGAAAACACCTTGGTATAATTTGTATGCACCATAGCCTGCAAAATAAATTGCAAAGATTAGCATAGAAGCCGTTAGAAACCATTCGTAATAAGACGCTTGTTGCTTTTTCAATATCAAGTAACGTTGCCCTGTCAATACTTGATAAAGTGTAAAAACACCCATAACAAACAAAAATTGGTTCGGGTGAATAGATGCTAAAATCAAGGATGAAACCCCAGCCAAACACATGGACACAAAAAACACTTTTCCTATTATTTTATGTGCTTTGTCCCCCTTTCTTTTTACAAGATTTACAGTGCCTGAAAGTAAACCGATTGAGCCGCTTATAATATGCAACCACAGGAAAATAGAAAACAGAGTCATTCGCGATTTTTCAATTGAAAGTATAATAATTCCTTACTCCAATCTGTTTGCGGCATCTTGTCTTTTAGGGCATTCGTTTTTGCTAAATAAGTTTTAAGAAATTTTTCGTTTGCCTCTGTATTTTGAAATCGTGGGCGGTGCTTGGCTGCATTTACAATCTCTTCAACTTCTTTTAAAGATTGCTGGGTATTGTTTGAAAAAAACGTGGTGCAAAATTTATCCCATATATAAGCTGTTGCCTGCTCGTTGGGGTGAATTAAATCTTCGTTCATAAAACGGTAGTCGCGCAAATCATCCATCACAATTTCAAAGGCAGGAAAATAAAAAGCTTCGGGAAATTTTTTCTGCAAGGCATCAATAGCTAATAGTAAAGTTGCTTTAGCCAATTGATTTTCGTGCATACCGAAACTTAGATAGCGCACTGGGCTTACCGAAAAAACAAACTTTATCTTTCCGTTAAAACCAAGCATTTGCTGCATAGTTTTTTCAAATCTTTCAACAATTTCCTGCACTGTCAGCAAGCGTTTTTTAAATTCACTTTGCGCAATGCGGTGGCAGTTGCCCACTATCTGCTTGCTTGCTTTATGTTCAAAAACTATGGCTGTGCCAAAGGTGATAAGCGCAACATCGGCTTCTTTCAAAAAAGAATGAGCAGCATCAATTTCATGATTGATTTTTTCGACTGCTAGTTTTGCATCTATGTTGCTGAAATCGCTGTGGTGATGAAGCGAGTGGTAAAGTTCTTCATGCAGTATTAAATCATTCTGCCTAAAGTATTTGTTTTCAATAACACTATCCATGCAATTTGCAATGGCAAGCGGCTGAAACAAAATGCCGAAAGGATTGAGCAGTGTATTGAATTTGTGCGTTTGAAGTTTTTGTTCCATGCGCTCGGCAAAGCAGGAGCCGATACAAAAAATCTTATCGCCATAACGAATTTCAAATAGCGATGGTGAAATTGCTGCTTCTGTTCTGAACTTCATTTGGCGAAGTTATTACCTTAGCACTTCAAAACGCGAACAATGAATAGATTATTAATAATGGCAGGTGCATTTTTGGTACTTGTAGCCTGCAATTCTTCAAAGCAAGAAAACGAAGCACCCAAAGAAAAAGAAACCTTCAAATTTACCTCCGCCCAACTTTCTACAACCAAAGATTATGTTTGCGGCATGGATTTAGATAAGGACGAAATGATTGCCGACACCATGCTTTTTGAAGGCAAAATATATGGCTATTGCGACCCAGGTTGCAAAGTAGAATTTGCAAAAGACCCGCAAAGTTATCTGACACAAAATCAGGAATAAACATGTGGTATAGTAAGATTACAGGATTGGGTTTTTATGTACCCGAAACAGTGGTTACCAACGCAGATTTATCGAAGCTGATGGACACCACCGATGAATGGATTATAGAGCGCACGGGCATAAAAGAGCGCAGATTTTTTACCGAAGGAAAAGATACCGTTTCTAACATGGCGGCTCGTGCTGGGCGCATTGCGCTGGAGCGCGCGGGCAAAAAACCCGAAGATGTGGATGCCATTGTGTTTGCCACGCTTAGTCCCGATTATTATTTCCCTGGCTCGGGTGTGCTGATGCAGCGCGAATTGGGTTTGAGCCGCATTCCATGTTTTGATGTGCGCGCCCAATGTGGCGGGTTTTTGTACGCCATGTCTATTGCCGACCAATATATTAAAACTGGCATGTACAAAACGATTTTGGTTGCTGGCTCGGAGGTGCAATCGGGCATTATGGAATTGAGCGACAGGGGCAGAACCATGAGCGTAATTTTTGGCGATGGCGCAGGGGCTTGTGTGGTGGAGGCGCATCAAGAAAAAGGCAAGGGGATTTTATCAACGCACTTACACAGCGATGGCAACTTTGCCGAAGAGCTGATGTGTAAATTGCCGAGTACACAATTGCGCGACCGTGGCTTGAGCGTGGAGCGATACGAAAATGGTGAGTGGCTGCCAAACATGAATGGCAAGTTGGTGTTTCAACATGCCGTAAAGTATTTTCCAGAGGTGATTCGCGAGGCACTTGCTTTTAATAATTTGACAGAAGAAGACCTTGATTTGCTGGTGCCACATCAGGCAAATGCACGCATCACCGAATACGTGAAAAAAGAAATGAAGCTGCCTGACGAAAAGGTAGTGAGCAACATTCATAAATACGGAAACACCACCGCGGCTTCTATACCCATTGCGCTTACCGAAGCATGGGAAGAAGGCAGGGTAAAAGAGGGCGACCTGATTGTGCTTGCAGGTTTTGGCAGTGGGTTTATGTGGGGTAGTGTATTAATTAGATGGTAAATATTTAAGTTTTAAAAAGTTTGAATAAATAAGCCCGGGCAGTTAACAAGTTGCTCGGGCTTTTTTGTTTAGTAAGTCTTTAAGAGCAACCGATTTTATTAACCTTTTCCAGAATATTGGGTTAATGGACAAAATTGATGCTATTTTCCTTTGTAATCCTTATTAGGCTTA
>CAZKHZ010000016.1:0-9267 GCA_964552715.1 uncultured Chitinophagaceae bacterium
AATCAAATGCAAACATCACCAGAACCCTCAAAATACTTCCTCCATTTCCTTTACAACTCGCTCCATTTTGTAAAATAGATGTTCCATTTTTAATACTTATTTCTCCATTTCTTAAACTCCTTTTTCCAAATTGTTGCCAACCACGCCCTTTTCAAATTTGACCAACAATGCAAAAACATAAAATCATACGCCAAACAAAATTGACCACAGAAAATATTGCCTAAAGAATACTTTGCCACATAAAACATCGGCTGCTTTTTTTGTGCATTAGAAACATACCTTCGCCCCGTGAATCACCCAAGGGTTAGCATAGTAATTTTGAATTGGAACGGCAGGCACTTTCTTCAAAAGTTTCTACCCTCGGTGTTGTTGCACTCAAATTACGAATGGGCAAAAGTGATAGTGGCAGATAATGCCTCCACGGATGATTCGGTGCAGTTTTTACTAAAAAATTATCCTCAAGTCAGTCAAATAGTTTTGAACGAAAATACGGGCTATGCAGGTGGCTATCAGGCGGCACTGGCGCAGGTGCCAGCAGATTATTATGTGTTGTTGAATTCGGATATTGAAGTGGCTGAAAATTGGTTGCCACCCGTGATTGACATGATGGAGCGGAACAAGCGCATTGCAGCCGCGCAACCTAAAATTCTGGACTTTAATATTCGCCACAAGTTTGAGTATGCTGGGGCAGCGGGTGGCGAGATAGATTACTTGGGCTACCCTTTTTGTCGCGGTAGAATTTTTGATACAGCGGAAGAAGATGCTGCGCAATACAATGACGATAAGCAAATTTTTTGGGCTACGGGTGCTTGTATGTTTTTGCGGGCATCTGCTTTTTGGCAGGCTGGTGGTCTGGATGCCGAATTTTTTGCCCATCAAGAAGAAATTGATTTGTGTTGGCGCTTGCAGCGTTTGGGGCATCAGGTTTGGTATTGTGGAAGTTCCACAATTTATCATGTTGGCGGTGGCACGTTGGCTTATGCCAATCCGCGCAAAACCTATTTGAACTTTCGCAACAACCTTTGGCTGCTGGCAAAAAATTTGTCGCTGTCAAGGTTACTGTGGGTATTTCCTGTAAGGTTAATTTTGGATGGTGTGGCAGCTTTGCAGTTGACCTTAAAGCACAAGAGTTTTATGTATATGAATGCCATTTTGAAAGCGCACTTTGCTTTTTATGGTTCGCTATCAGCTATCATCAAAAAGCGCAATGCTTTTGATGCTCCATATTCATTACCCCAATCAGTTTTTTCAAAAAGTATATTGGTTCAATATTTTTTGCTGAAAAAGAAAAAGTATAGTGCATTGAAGTAGAATTAATCACACTTCATAAATCTGAAATTTAAAATCACCATGCACTTTCTCGCTCACCTTTATGCTCAACGCGAAGCTTCTTCTCCCGAATTTGCTTTTGGCTTGATGTTGCCAGACCTAGTATCGGGTTTTACAAAGGTTTACAATCGCGTTTTATCAAAATCGCCAAGCGATGACGAATTGCACAAAGGCATTCAGCATCATTTTACAGATGATAAACTGTTTCACTCCATCCCAATGTTTGAACAACTAAACCATCAACTCACCCATCAATTGGTATCGGCAGGTTTGAATCGTTCGGAAATTAGGCTGTCAGTTATTGCACATCTTTTGGTAGAAATGCTTTTAGACCGATGGCTTGTGGAGCAGCATCCCGATTTGCCCAATCGTTTTTACAAAAACCTCGAACAACTTAATGTGCAAAGTGTTCATCTATACTTCAACTCGATGAATTTAGAGCATGAAAAGAATTTATCTTTGGAACGAAGGCAGTGGTTTTTGGAACATCAATTTTTGTATCAATTATATAATAGTGAACAAATGACAATGGGTGTTGGCAGAATTTATGCGCGTTTAACAGGCAGATTGATAACAAAAAACGAACAGTTTCGTATCATTGATTCAATAAACAGTTTTTATGCGCAGCCAATAGATTGGCAAGCGATACTAATTAGGTAAACATGTTGCGAAAAACCCTCCTTATATTTTTTGCTTTCACGTGCGTATTGGCGCATTCTCAGGTGGTGCGCAAGTACAGCAATGAGTTCCTTAATATAGGTGTGGGAGCACGTGGCTTGGCAATGGGAGGCGCGCAAGCAGCCAGCACCAGCGATGTCTATGCTTCATATTACAATCCGGCAGGCTTAGCGCGCATTGACAATAACTTCCAAATGGGTGTGATGCACACCGAATACTTTGCAGGCATTGCCAAGTGGGACTTTGGCTCTTTTGCCATTCCTATCCAAGATAAAAAACGAACCATCGGCTTTTCTTTCTTTCGCTTTGGCGTAGATAATATTCCCAACACACTTTTTTTGGTTGGTCCCGATGGCAGCATCAACTACGATAACATTCGTTCGTTTTCGGTTGCCGATTACGCTTTTATGTTTCACTATGCGCAAAAGCTGGGCATAAAAGGTTTGACACTTGGAGGAAGTGCAAAGATGATTTACCGCAAAGTAGGTTCGTTTGCACAAGCATTTGGTTTTGGTATTGACCTAGGTGTTCAATATCGTTGGAAGGGCTTGCAGGTTGGTTTGATGGCGCGCGATATTTCTTCCACTTTCAGCGCATGGGATTTTTCTTTCACCGAAGATGAAAAACGCGTTTTGTTGCAAACCAACAATCAGATTCCTAAAAGCACTTTGGAGATTACTGTGCCAACAATCAACCTTGGAGCGGCTTACAACATCTCTATTGTAAAGGATAAGTTTTACATCATGCCCGAAGTGAATTTTGTGTTCAGCACAGATGGAAGAAGAAATGTATTGCTTTCGGCAAAACCAATTAGCATGGACCTCAATGCAGGTCTGGAAATAAATATGTTCAAGATTGGTTATCTAAGGGCAGGTGTTACAAATATTCAAAGAGTTTTTGCCGAAGATGGCAAGCGCAACTTTTCGGTGTCGCCAACATTTGGTGTTGGAGTACACATAAAAGTTATTTCGTTAGACTATGCACTCACAAACCTTACTACCTTAGATAAAAATTCATCATCTGGTACGGGGCTATATTCCAATGTAGTTTCTATTCGGTTAGATATAAACAAGAAAAGGAGGTAAAGCTTATGAGGCGGATTTGTGCTTTGCTGTTTTTTACAGTTTCGGGATTTGTGCTTTTGGCACAGCAATATGGTAATGAGTGGATTGATTACTCTCGCACTCATTATAAGGTAAAGATAACTGGTGATGGAATTTATCGAATTCAATACAACACCTTGGCTGCGGCAATACCAAGTATATCTTCTATTAATCCTGCAAACTTGGTAATGTACCGCAATGGTGCGCAAGTGCCTATCTATATTTCTAATAATAATTCTATAGGCCAAGGTGATTACATAGAGTTTTTTGCAAGAAAAAATAGAGGCGAGATTGATAGTTTGCTTTTCCTACCCCGTTCTGCTCAGCCACATCCTTTCTTTAGCTTGTATTCCGATACTGCCACATATTTTTTGACAACATCTGCTACTCAAAATAATGCACGTTTTACGATAGTTACAAATGATTTAAGTAATCTTCCTTCAAAAGATAATTTTTTCATTCATACAGTCAGAAATGTGTTTACAGATGGAGGATTTTACAGTGGCAAGCAGTACTATTCTGGTTCTGATGAGTTTAATAAATCAACTTATGAAGAAGGTGAAGGATGGGCAAGTAACTGGGTAAATAATTCTAATTCCCCTCGTTTTGATTCTTTGAGTACTACTTTCATTTATAGTGGTATTGGTAGTCCTGGTTTTGCAACTTTCAAGATGCTTACCGTAAGCAGAAGTAGCACGCAACACAAGTTGCGCGTTGAAATTGGCGGGCAAACTATTATCTCCGAGGATTTTAGCGGATTTAGACAAGATAAATTTGTTCGTCAATTACAATTGAATCAATTGGCATCAGGTTTTACAAAAATTAAATCTTCTTACATTGATAATTCTCCAGGTTCACAACAGAACCGTTTTCAATTGGTTGAGATTGCTTATCCGCGTTCATACAATTTTGGGGGTGCTGTCTTTTTTCAATGGCTTGTGCCTGCAAGTAGTGGAAGACGATACATAGAAATTGAAAATTTAAATAGCAACGGAACGCCACTTCTTTTTGATATTACTAATGGTTTAAGAATATCGGCAACAGCCGGTAGCGTAATTCCAATTGCTTTACCTCCATCATCCATAGAGCGAGAATTTTTTATAGCTGGTGAAAACAGTATCAGTTCCATTACTGAAATCACACCAATTACTTTTATAAACTACACTCAGCAAAATCGTCAAGGCGATTTTGTAATTATTTCTCATCCAAGTTTGGGAATTGATGCCAGTGGAACTGCTACCGGGGTATTGAAAGCTTATAAAGATTATAGAGATATTGCGCAAGGTGGAAAGTATCGCTCAACGGTGATTGATGTGGAACAACTCTACGATCAATTTGCTTATGGTATAAATAAACATCCATTGGCTATTCAAGGCTTTATACAATATGCTGTAAACAACTGGACGGCACAGCGCAAACCGACACATGTTTTATTAGTAGGTAAGGCAAGAGAATATCCCGAAGCTCGATTCAGCTCATCAACACGTGCGCAATGCACAGTTCCTACTTTCGGCAATCCAGGTTCGGATGTTTTGATGGCTTGCCCTATTGGCAGCAATTTGCCAAGTGTGGCAATTGGCAGGATTGCAGCGCAATCTGTTACAGATATAACAACGTATCTTGACAAATTGAAAACCTACGAATCGCTTAAAGCTCAATATGCTTCCAATCAAAATATTCCTGATAAAGATTGGATGAAACAAGTATTGCATTTTAGTGGTGGAACCAGCTCTTCTGAGCAGGGTTTACTAAGAAATTATGTGAACAATTGGCGTACCATTATATCCGACACTTTTTATGGTGCAAATGTTACTAGCTACCACAAAAACACCAATGCGCCTATTCAGGTTGGTTTGCAGACCGAGATTAAGAACAAAATCAATAAGGGCATCTCCCTTCTTACATTCTTTGGTCACTCTGCGGCAGGCGCGGGTTTTGACATCAGTATTGATGAGCCAGAAAATTATGTGAACTATGACCGCTATCCCATCATTATTTCAAATGGTTGCTTAGCTGGTTTGTTGCACAGTAGCGTAAGAAATTACAGCGAGCGTTTTGTGTTGCCACAGGTTAATAAAAAAACAGGAGCCATAGCTTTTCTTGCTACTACAGGATTGTCGTTATCAAGCAGTTTGTATCAATTCTCAAGTCAGCTATATTTAAATCTTGCCAAAAAGAATTATGGTGGAACACTCGGCAGCATCATTCAACAATCAATGAGTGATTTGAATACTTGTTGCGCCAATCAAGATTTTACTATGATGACCGCCTACGAGTTTACACTTCATGGCGACCCTTCAATTACTATTAATCAATATGCAAAACCAGATTATGCTATTGACGCTTCTTCCATGTTTTTTAATCCTTCAAATGTCACTGCTGCTGATGATACTTTTGAAGTGAAAATTATTAATACCAATCTTGGCAAAGCAATCAGAGATTCTATTAAAATTACTATAACACGCAGGGTGCGCGACCCACAAAACCCAAGTGTTTTTCTTGATTTGATTTATGAAAAGAAAGTTCTATCCACTTATTACAAAGACACTTTCACATTCCGCATTCCAACATTGGTTCCTTACAACAATTCTTACATCGGTTATGGTGGAAATGAGTTTGGTGCATTTGTTGAAAGCGAAGAAAAAGTAGATGAAATGGCTGAGTTGAATAATCGCATTTCATTAGGCAGTGTGGTGGTTTCAATTCAAAGCGATGATATCATCCCTATCTATCCTTATGAATTTGCAATTGTACCAAAACAGGGAGTAACCCTAAAGGCATCTACAGTAAATCCTTTTGCGCCATTGCGCACCTATCGTTTTGAGATTGATACAACTGAGAATTTTAATTCGTCAAAGAAAAATAGTGGCACTATAACCCAAACAGGTGGCGTGGTTAAGTTTAAGCCTAACATCACTTACGAAGATAGCCTAGTGTATTATTGGCGTGTTGGCATTGATAGCGGAGGCATTGGAACACGTTGGTATAACAGTTCATTCATTTATATAAAAGATGAGTATCCAGGTTGGAATCAAAGCCATTATTATCAATACAAAAAAGACAAGTTTGATTTGTTGAATTACGGCACCAATCGTCAGTTCTCCTATCCAAGCATAATCAATCAAATTGATGTAACCGCAGGACTTGCCCGCGACCTGAACGGAAACCAAGATCCACTTTATATGCGCTGGTTTTACAATGGTGTATTGATGCACGTAGGTAGATTTGTAGGGTGTGGTCAATTCACATCAGGGCTTGTTTTTGCCGTAATTGATTCTGCTACAGGAAAAGCATTGAGTAGCACCAATGTACCTGGCACAAACTTTGGTACTTATGGTAATGTGCATTGTGCAGGAAATCCTACTCAGTATGGATTTGATTTTAGAGCTGCTAATTTAAACCATCCTACCATTTCTGGCAAAACATGGGCGCAGGTAATCAGAGATTTTATCAATGGAATTCCTGATGGACATTATGTGTTGGTATATACTAATTGCTTCGCAAATCCTAACTATACCTCTTGGGACACAGTTCTGGTGAATACACTTGTAAACAAATTAGGTGCTGCAACCTTCCAACAGTTAAAAAATGGAGCCATCAATCAACCATATATTTATTTTACTCAAAAAGGCAATCCTAATTTTTCATCTACAAGTGTGTTGGGAACAGGCGGAATTACCTCGCAGGTAAGCACTTCCATTTCTTTAAATGGAAGATGGAACGAAGGCTTTATGACATCCACCATTATTGGTCCTGCTATGGAATGGGGAAGTTTTCATTGGCGTAAAAATGCCTTAGAAAATCCATCATCCGATGGCGACACTGTCAGCATTTATGGCATTGATAACGCCAATCAAAAAGTGCTCTTGTTGAGTACTACACAGCCAGATAATTTTATCCAAAACATAAATGCACAACAATATCCTTATTTGCAATTGCAGTTGAAAACACGTGATAATGTTGATCGCACACCAACACAACTTTACTACTGGCGCGTGTTGTATAAGGAAGTTCCCGAAGCCGCATTAAACCCTTCTGTTTTCTTTAAAGCAACAGACAGCGTATTGCTGGGTGGCAACTATACTTTCGAAATGGCAGTGGAGAATGTTACCGACATTCCGATGGATAGTTTATTGACAAAATACATTCTGCGCGATGCCGCACTAAACCCATACACCTATTATATCAAGCAAGATTCTCTCAGAGGTTTAGATACTATGATTTTAAAATTAAGTGTTCCAATTAATGGCAACAATTATCAAGGCACCAACCGTGTTTATATCGAAACCAATCCGCTGGACAACAACCACCAATTAGAGCAATATCACTTCAACAATATTGCCGAGGTAAGCTTTACAACCGGAGGCGACAACGTGAATCCATTGTTGGATGTAACCTTTGATGGAAAACACATTGTAAGTGGCGAGTTGGTTTCTGCAAAGCCCAATATCATTGTTACACTCAAGGATGAGAATAAATTCCTTGCATTAAACGATACCGCTTTGATGGATATTTACATCAAGTATCCTAACGAAGCTAAACCACGCAAGTTTACCTACGACAACAATGTGCTCACCTTTTACCCAGCAAACCCCAACAATCTTACAAAAGACAATACCGCTAAAGTTGAATTGAAACCTGTGTTTACAGCAGATGGCAGATATGAATTGATGATAAGCGACAGAGACCGCAGCGGCAACCAAAGCAGCAGTTCTCCTACTCGCTACGAAGGCGATGTTTACTACGATTACAAAACTTCGTTTGAAGTAGTGACCAAAACAAGCATCACCAACATCCTTAATTATCCGAATCCATTTACCACCTCTACAAAGTTTGTTTTCACACTCACGGGCAGCGAAATTCCCGACCAAATGAGCATTCAAATTATGACCCTTCGCGGCATCGTTGTAAAACAAATAACACAAGCAGAGTTAGGTGCCATTCGCATTGGCGACAACATCACAGAATATGCCTGGGACGGTCGCGACCAATATGGCGACCTACTTGCTAATGGCGTTTATTTCTATCGCGTGGTTACCAAAATGAATGGTGAAACAGTGGATCACCGTGCCGAAAGTTTTGACAAATACTTCAAGAAAGGCTTTGGCAAAATGGTGATGATTAGATAGGTAAGTATTGAATAGTTTGCTTTAGTAAATAACTAAAAATACAAGATGCTGAACGCTACTTTTGAAACAGACTATTTTCAAGAGTTTAAAGCATATTTATTCAAATTGCAATTTTACTAATGCCATACAAACAATCACTACTTACCGACTAAAGTAATAAAGAAGGGCGGCAGAACCGACCACCATTGTTGTATTTTGGTTAGTAAATTAAAAACTAAAACGGTGAATCATAGTAACGAAAAACATTTAGTCGGTCAGCCGATTTTTTAAACAAGTCATTGGGTCTCGCTCTGAAACAGGGTTGCACAATTTTTGTGTAAACGAAATGAAAAAAACAGAATTAACTGTAGTAAAAAAGGAGGCAATTATTGCAGCGTATTTATTAGGCGAAAGGAGTTATCGCCCATTAGGATAAGAACAAGGAATTGATTTTCGGGTTATACATTCGTGGGTAACCAAATATAAAGGCAAGCCATTAAAACAACGAAAATTAAAAACAGAAGAGTATCAGGAGTAAATATCAGATGTACTGAGTGGTGAGCAAAAAAAAAGTTCGGGGGTTAACCCGAACTTAATACGCTGTTCTGTTACTACCCGGAACAACGCGTGGCGAATGTAGAGAAAATATATGAAGTTTATGCGGAGTGTTGGAAGGTGAATTCCTTAAGCCTTTGAAAACGTTGACCTGATTTGATAGAAAAATCGTGGTTGTGGTTTTAGGGGTAAGGGTAAGCGAGATGAAAGTGAAGGATTTTCCTTCGCCACAATATCTTCTCTTCCAAAAAATCTTTCACAGCAATCGTTTCGCTTGCGGACCTTGTGTTGATAAAATTACAATTACTGCCAACTCAAAACAAAAAATATCAGGCTTTGAATTAGCCCAAAACATAGCATTAGTATTATTGATTCATACATATCAAGCAAAAATAAAAAGGGCTTCAACAAACTTGCTGAAGCCCTTTTTATTTTTGTTGTACCGCGGGCGGGAATCGAACCCGCACGACCTTTAGGGGTCATCCCGACTTTAA
>CAZKHZ010000016.1:9367-28538 GCA_964552715.1 uncultured Chitinophagaceae bacterium
AAGAATAAAAGAGTACCGCGGGCGGGAATCGAACCCGCACGACCTTTAGGGGTCATCCCGACTTTAAGGTCGGGACGTGTCTCCCGATTCCACCAACCGCTCAATAAATTTCCTGCTCTTTTTTGATTTGATTTCTTTCTCCCGATATACAGCTTCTGCACGTGTTGCAAAACTTTCGGAATAAACCAATTGCCAAGGCTTGTAAGGTTTAGTAGAGGGAACTCCACCTCTGTTATGCCTTTCTAATCTAATTACAATATCCTCACAAGAACCAACATAATAGCGATTGGCAGAGGAAGAATACAAAATGTATGTTGTAAACATTTTGAAAGAATAAAAGAGTACCGCGGGCGGGAATCGAACCCGCACGACCTTTAGGGGTCACAGGATTTTAAGTCCTGCGTGTCTACCAGTTCCACCACCACGGCAAATAATAACACTTAATATCCAAGAACATTTTACGATGACAGCTTATAACAACTATCTCGACTTAATACTTAAACTAAAAAGGCTTGAGTGATTGCTCAAGCCTTTTTTAGTTACCTGAGCGGGAGACGAGGCTCGAACCCGCGACCTCCACCTTGGCAAGGTGGCGCTCTACCAACTGAGCTACTCCCGCATTATGAATAAGAACGATGAATATTTCTAAGAGAAATATTTTTATTTTTTTCTGCAAGGTGGCTCTCGGACTTTATCCCGAATTACTTCGGGGAACTGAGCTACTTTTGCTTACAAAGCCTTTAAAGAACAAGTGATTTTTTCAAATCGGACTGCAAATATAGTTTTCTATTCTTCACTGTCAAGTGCCCCAGGAGGGAATCGAACCCCCACTTCTTTCGAAACACGAGTTTGAGTCGTGCGCGTCTACCAATTCCGCCACTAGGGCAACGGGGCGCAAATGTATTCGTTTTTCCCTTTTTGACAATAGCTGTATTCATTTTGTACATAATTTTTTTGTTGTGCATATTGAAATAGGGCTTCAACGCAACAATGTGCGAACTTTCGGCACGTTGTATAAGCTATGGAAGAAATAATTTTCACCAATACATTTAAGGAAAACAAAAAGAAACCTCAGCCTGAAGTTGAGGAAGATGTTGTTCTAGAAGCAAAAGTGCATAAGGCAAAAAAGGAAAAGGAGCCTGTTGCAAAAGTTGCTGCTGTCAAAAAGAAGAAGGAAGATTTTACTTCGGTAGATGAAGAGCCATCGTTTTGGAAAGATGGGCGCGCATCGAAGATTGTAGGGCTTTTTCTGTTGTTGTTTTCTTTTGTGCTTGCTGTGGCAATCGGTTCTTTTCTGTTTACTATAGAAGAAGATATTTCATTGCTTCATGGCAATTCAATGGACACGCTTGCCGATAGTTCGGTAAAGGTAAAGAATGCACTCGGTCGATTGGGTGCGGTGTTGGCAAATATATTCTTCAATAATTTATTTGGCTTTTCATCTTTTATAGTTGCGGCAATTGCTTTTTCTGCTGGCTTTAATTTATTGGTTCAGAAAAAAGTGTTTAATGTGTTGCGCTTAAGTATTTATGGTGCCATCATTGCAGTGTGGTCTTCGTCAGCTTTGGCACTTATAAACCACAGTTATTTTCCAGCTTCTATACTTGCGTGGGGTGGTGGTGTGGGTAATTATCTTACAGGTTCTTATGGTTTGCTAACGGGTTTAATAGGTTATCCTGGCACAGCGGCAACACTTGTGGCAAGTGCGTTGATGATTGCTGTGGCGATTTACAATATCAGTTTTGGAAATATGTTGAATTGGTTTCAATCAAAACCAAAGGAGGTGCAGCCGAATGATGTGGTTGTGGCAGGTAAAGGTTTTGTTGCAGGAAAGTATGATGACTTCCGCGACACAAGCGAAAACATTTTTGGTAAAGATGATTTGAAGGAGGCAATAGTAACAACTGGCAAGCAAAAGGATTTAACCCTTGAAGTAAATGAAGTGGAAGAGCCACAAAGCAAAGTAGTGCATGATTTGGATGAAGCAGATGATTTGGATTTAGATATTACTTCGATTGCTGATGAGCCAGAAGTGGAGCAGTCAACAAACTTGACAACACCTTATGATCCTACAGAAGATTTATCTAATTACAAATTGCCAACGCTTGGGCTATTGGAGGAGCATGGCAGCGAGAAAATGACCTTGGACAAAGATGAATTGGAGCAGAACAAAAACCAAATCATTGCCACACTTAATAATTATCAAATTGAGATTTCGAAGATTAAAGCAACGATAGGACCAACGGTTACGCTTTATGAAATTGTGCCTGCTCCGGGTGTTCGTATTTCTAAAATTAAGAATCTTGAGGATGATATTGCATTAAGCCTTGCGGCATTAGGCATTCGTATCATTGCGCCAATTCCAGGAAAGGGAACCATTGGTATTGAAGTGCCTAACCATAATAAGGAAATTGTTTCGATGCGCAGTTTGTTGGCGAGCGATAAATTTCAAAATACCACAGCCGACTTGCCTATTTGCCTTGGTAAATCTATTAGCAACGAAATATATGTTGCTGACCTTGCCAAGATGCCTCACTTGTTAATGGCGGGTGCCACAGGGCAGGGTAAATCGGTCGGTATCAACTCCATTATTGTTTCGCTTTTGTATAAAAAGCATCCTTCGCAATTGAAGTTTGTTTTGGTTGATCCCAAGAAGGTGGAGTTGAGTATTTACGAAGCTTTAGAAAAACATTTTCTCGCTAAACTTCCAGGAGAAGCAGATGCGATTATCACCGATACTAAAAAAGTGGTAACCACTTTGAACGCATTGTGTGTGGAGATGGATCAGCGTTACGACTTGTTGAAAAAGGCTGGTGTGCGTAATTTGAAAGAGTATAATGCCAAGTTTATTTCGCGCAGATTAAATCCTTTGCAGGGGCATAAATTTTTACCTTATATAGTATTAGTGGTGGATGAGTTTGCAGACTTGATTATGACTGCAGGCAAAGAAGTTGAAATGCCCATTGCGCGATTGGCACAGTTGGCGCGTGCCATTGGTATTCACTTGATATTGGCTACACAACGTCCTTCGGTAAATATCATCACGGGAACTATCAAGGCAAACTTCCCTGCTCGAATTGCTTTCAAGACTTCTTCTAAGATTGACTCGCGCACGATTCTTGACCAAGGCGGTGCAGAGCAGTTAATTGGTCGGGGTGATATGTTGTTGAGCGTGGGTAGCGATATGTTGCGCTTGCAATGCGGCTTTGTGGACACGCCTGAAGTTGAATTGATAAAGAACTTTATTTCGGATCAGCAAGGTTACCCTACAGCTTTTGAATTGCCAGAATACATTGACCCAAAAGGGGAGAAGAGCAGCGAAGATGATTTTTTTGCCGATGGCGAAAGGGATGATTTGTTTGAAGATGCAGCTCGTGTTATTGTGCAGAATCAAATGGGTTCTACATCATTAATTCAACGCAGGTTAAAGTTAGGTTACAACCGTGCAGGAAGGTTAATGGATCAACTTGAAGAAGCCGGAATTGTAGGCGAAAATCTTGGAAGCAAAGCACGCGAGGTAAAGTTCAAAACCGAAGCGGAGTTAGATCAGTATTTGGTGAAGTTGCGCGCTGTATAGGTGGTTCAATTGCTGTGTTATTTCATTTTGCAAAAGAAGATGTAGAAATGAATACTGCAATAAGTCAAATGTAAGCAACTGGTAAATAAGACCTATGATGTTTTCAAAATTATCAATGCTTTGCTGCATTATTGTAACTCGAAATGAGCAAGAAAGTTTTAGTACTTTATTATTCCCAAACGGGTCAACTGAAAGATATAGTTGATAATTTTATTCAGCCATTTCAAGGCTTGGATGTTATAGTTGAAAGGCATCAACTTTTCCCTGTAAATGATTTTTCCTTTCCATGGACTGACGAAAATTTCTATGAAGCAATGCCAGAGAGTGTGCTTGGGAAAACTGTTGAGTTACAAGCATTTCAACTCAAAGAAACTAAGTATGATTTGGTAGTGTTTGCCTATCAACCTTGGTATCTTTCATTAAGCATTCCGGCTAACTCTATTATACAACATCCAACTGTTCAAAACATTTTGAAGGGAACTGATGTTGTTACCCTCATCGGTTCTCGAAATATGTGGTTGAGCTCACAGGAAAAATTAAAGAAAATATTGAAAGAAGCAGGCGCAAATCTGGTGGGGAACATTGCACTTTCCGACCGTCATCAAAACCATGTTAGCGCCTTAACTATTATGCACTGGATGTTTACAGGTAAGAAAACTAGAAAATTGGGTTGGTTCCCGTTACCCGGTATTTCTGATGCGGATATTCAAAATGCTTCTACTTTTGGCAAAACAGTTTCATTTTTTTTAATGAACAATAGCTTCGAAGGCTTGCAAAACCAATTAGTTGCGCAACAATCGGTGGATGTTCAGCCAAACTATGTGTTTATTGAACAAGTAGCACCACGCCTTTTTTTAATCTGGGCAAACATTATTGCGAAAAGAAAAAATCGCACATTGTTGTTGAAATTCTTCAAGTATTACCTGTTATTTGCATTGTTCATTATAGCCCCAATTGTGCTTACCATTAATGCCATTTTTTTTCGCCCCTTTCTTGGTAAAAAAGTAAAGAGACAAATTGTATACTATCAGGGAACAGACATTGGATTTTAGTAGTCAGACATGAGCAGAATTATACAATCATAATTATCAATAATTAATAATCAATAATCAATTAAACATGCAACATTACGATGTAATCATTCCGGGCGGAGGTTTAGCAGGGCTTACACTCTCTGTTCAATTGAAGTTAGCCAATCCCGACATCAAAATTTTAATTTTAGAAAGGCGCAAAAGTGCAGCCTCTATTGCCGCTCACAAAGTAGGTGAATCTACAGTTGAATTAGGCAGCCACTACCTGCGCAATGTGGTAGGTTTAAAAGACTATTTAGAAAAGCATGAATTGCCCAAATATGGGTTGCGCTTTTTCTTTACAAACAACACCAAGGAGGTAATTTCATCACGTGTGGAATTGGGTCCGCGCAAGTGGTTATACACGCCAAGCCATCAACTTGATCGTGGTACATTAGAAAATCATTTGGCTGAAAAAACAAAAGCATTGGGAACAGAGTTTTTGTTGGATGCCGCAGCAAAAGATGTTGAGTTTGGTAAGGACTTGCATACGCTTACATACACGCACGAAGGCAAAGAAATTAAAGCTACCTGCCGTTGGGTTGCCGATGCCAGTGGAAGAGGAAGTTTCTTGAAGCGCAAACTTGGTTTTGAAAAACCAATGGAACATCACTGCAATGCAGTTTGGTGGCGTTTAAAAGGTGTGATTGACATTACCGACTGGAGTGATAATCAAGAATGGCGAGACTATCCAGATGTGAAGTTGCGTTACCTTTCTACAGTTCATTTTTTAGATAAAGGTTATTGGGTTTGGGTGATTCCATTGGGTTCTAAAAACACTAGCATTGGTATTGTTGCTGACCCAGCATATCATCCATTTGAAACATTCAATACTTATGAAAATGCCTTGAGTTGGTTGAAAGAAAACGAACCTCTTATTTATGAAAAGTTAGAGCCTGAAACGCCTAACAAAATGGATTTTAAAATCCTACGTCATTATGCACACCACACAGGCAGACTATATGATGGCAACCAACGTTGGGGTGTTACGGGTGAGGCTGGTGCTTTCTTGGATCCATTTTATTCGCCAGGCACAGATTTTATTTCAATGAACAATACTTGGTTGAGCGATTTGATTTTGCGCGAAATGAAAGGTGAGGATGTAACCTTCCGTGCGGAGATATATGAGCAAACACATTTGGCATTAGTTGATAGCTGGATTCCGATTTATCAGAATAAGTATTCATTGATGGGCAAAACTCAAATTATGACTACAAAAATCCTGTGGGATTGGGCAATCTATTGGGCTGTGCCCGCTTTGATGTTTACCAACAAAGCATTTACAGACTTGCAGATGATAAAGAAGTTGTTTGTTGCACAGAACAGTCTTGGTCAAAGATTCCGCACTTTGCATAATCAGATGCAACAACTGTTTTTAGATTGGGCACCTTACGATAATGAAATCTTTGCTGACAAATACATTGACCCAGTTGATTTGAGCTACATGCTTGAGTTTCAAACTAATATTCCAAAGCAACATGAAGGCGATGAGTTATTGTCTCAAATTTCTAAAAACATGGAAATATTAGAGCAGGTAGCTGTTGAAATTTTCAGAAGAGTAAGCACACAGGTTAAAGGCACTTCTCCTGAATTGAAAGTAAATCCATACACTATGGTATTGGATGCAGAAGGCACATTAAATTTACCTGAAACAATTGATGAAACGAACATAGAACCAAGCGAAACTATTAAGCGAGATGTTGATGTGATGTGGTTTTACGAAAAGTTAGTGACTGCATAATTTTTTATTTCATTTTTGAAAGCCATCGCCCAAAGCGATGGCTTTTGTTTTTTATAATAACTCAGACATGAATACAGACAATATTGCAGCGAAGAAAATGGAAAGCATCCAATCTATTTTCAGAGAAGTACAAGAAAAAGATTTCAGTGAATTTTCTATTTCCGAAATAGCTGATTACCTAAATTCTTTTGATTCAGAATTTCGTTCAATTGCTTACGAAGCTGCTGCCATGAATCTTGCACTAAGAGATTTAAAAAGTGATGGTAAACTTTCATTTTGGTTGTATTTATTGAAAGAAATTGGTGCGCAACATGCAATTCAAATTCATGTTGGTTTGGGTTGGGCATTAGCACAAGAGCAACTCAATCCAGAATTATTCTTGAATGAGTTAGAACCAATGCTGCGTTATCGCGTGTTGGATGGTTACGGATACTACGAAGGTATTTTTAGAAGAAGAAAGAGTATTGTTAATCAACAAGTAATTCAAACAGAGGATGAAAATATTCTATCGGCATACCATCAAGGCTTAGGCAGAAGTATTTGGTATAGTGCAAAAGGAGATATTAATATTGCTAAAAGTTGGATAGATACCTTTCCTGTAAATCGTTTAAACGATTTATGGCGCGGCTTGGGCATTGCCATTACTTATGTTGGTGGTTGCAGCGAAGATTATTTGAAAGCAATATTTGTTAAGGCAAGTAGCCTCCAAATTGACTTGGCAACAGGAGCTGCAATGACATTGATGAGTCGCAGCTTGGCAAACTCAATTACATCCGATTCTGAATTAACTTGCAAGATATTTTGTACTAAAAGCACTGGTGAAATACTATTAATTGATACAACAATAAAGGCTTGTATTGATTTGAATGATGACAATGCTTTTTCTCAATGGATAAAGAATCTTGATAAGACTTTTGCTAGAAAATAATTTCAATCGTATTTTTTAAAAAAACAAAAGCCCGAAACTGTTTCCAACTTCGGGCTTTTGCAATTAGGTGAGGGATAGTGCATCCCTCAATTTTTTTCTAATAATTTCTCTTTGTGTTTTTTTAATTGTCTTGAAATCACTTCCACCGCGATGTCTGTGCTTTCTTCAAATGATTTTCCAGTTTCTGTTACAAAAAGTGTTTTGCCAGGAACTGACAATTTAACCTCCACAATTTTGTCTTTAATGTTTTGCTTGGTTCCTACTTTTAGAAACACCTCTGCTTCCACAATTTTGTCGAAAAAGGTTTCGAGTTTGCTAAGTTTTTTCTCCACAAAATCAACAAGTTGATTTGAGGCTTCTAAGTTTACCGGATGAATTACTACGTTCATAAACTAATAAGGATTTAATGATGAAAAAAATACTTCCTCCTCCCGTCTTACAACACTAATGTAGTAATTGAAGTTGAATGTTACAACACCTTAACGAAATTTTTATGATATTGTTACGCACTTCATCCTCTTGGGTGTGCTTGTTTGTGGATTTTTTTCAGTTTATCAATGGTGTTGTGCGTGTAAACCTGAGTTGCAGCAAGGCTTGAGTGCCCCAATAATTCTTTTACTGCATTTATTTCTGCACCCTCATTTAAAATGTGTGTAGCAAAAGTATGTCGCAAAATGTGCGGACTTTTCTTTTCTAAGGTAGTTACCGTTGACAAATACTTTTTTACCACCAAATAAATATCTCCATCCTTTATTTCTTGTCCCTTTTTTCCAATTAAAAAATTATTGTGCGCCAATTCAGGGAAAGCCTCATTTCTATGTATAATAAAAACCTGAATAGATTTCAGCAACTGAGGATGAATGGGCAACAACCTTTCTTTATTGCCTTTGCCCAAAACTTTTATCTGGCTATTCCACGAATCAATATCGGTAAGCTTCAAACCCGAAAGTTCGCTTCTACGCATTCCAGTGGCATACAACATTTCAATAATTAGCTTATCTCTTTCGCCCCAAAAGCCTTCTTCAAATTTGATGTGCTTTAGCAGATGTTCAATATTTTGCTTTTCAACAAAAACAGGAAGACGTTTGGAAGTTTTAGGGTTTGTAACTTTTGCAAGCGGGTTGGCTGTAATTTCGCCCTTGCGCAAAAGAAATTTGTAGAATGATTTTAGCGAAGAAAGTTTGCGATTGATGCTGCGCGCACATGTTTTATCCTGCATTAACGACACCATCCAATTGCGCACCTGCGTATGTTTCACCTCTGTTATATTCAATTCATATTGCTCAATGAAAACCTGAAACTGCGCGATATCAGTTGTATAAGCCAATAGCGTGTGCTTAGAATATCTTTTTTCAAATTCAATATAACGCAAAAAGGAAGAAACATGCTCGCTCATTGACCCAAAGTTACGTTATGCCGCTTTGTTTACTTCCACTTATACACAAACACACTTAAAGTAATGCTACACTTTTATTTACAACGTACCAATTCGTGTTGTCAAATCGCAAACGGAATATTGAGATAGAAAGTCAACTCCTATATTCCGTTCATCCACTTTTCCGTTATTCCCAATCTGGTTTTCGAAAAAATACTTTGTTTGCAAAATTAAATTTTCAGTTTCATCCACACAATACGCTTTGTATTTGATGAAAGATAAATAGGTTTGCTTCAATAATTTCATACATGTATTACACGCAAGCACAAACCCAACAGTTACATTCCGAGACATTTGCTTTTTTGAAAGTTGCAGAAACTGCCAATGTGCTTTATATAACCCTCAATAATCCGGCACGCAAAAATGCCTTAGGACCTCAATTGCTGAACGAACTGGCTTTTGCTTTTGCTTATGCTCATCATACTGAAAGTGTGTGGATGGTAGTTTTACAATCTGAGGGTAATGTGTTTTGTGCAGGTGCCGATTTAAAAGCATTTGCCGGCAACGAAATGGATTCGCTTTCGACTATACCAAAGCCCGAGCGCGACATTGTGATTGGCGAAATATTCACTTCGCTGCACAAGCCAAGCATTGCAAAGGTAGAAGGGGATGTTTACGCAGGCGGATTCTTACTACTGTGTGGCGTGCGTTTTGTGTTGGCTAATCAGGGTTTGAAATTTGGCTTGCCAGAGGTTAAGCGAGGCTTGTACCCTTTTCAGGTGATGGCTGCATTGATGGAAGTGATGCCTGCGCACAAAGTGTTAGACTGGTGTGTGCGCGGCTACAACTTGCCTGTGGAACAAGCTGCACAATTGGGTTTGGTAACCAAGTTAGTAGCGCAGGGCGAGATGGAAAACGAACTCAATAAATTGCTCAGCGAGTTGAAAGAAAATTCACCTACTGCGATGCGCATGGGAATTGCGGCTTATGAAAAGATTAAAAAGAGTGCTTCGCCCGAAGAGCACCTTGCTATGAAACAAATGTTGGGCGATTTGCTGCAAACCGAAAATGCGATGGAAGGCTTAACGGCATTCAGAGAAAAAAGAAAACCTACTTGGAAATAATTTTATTTTAAGCATAAACATCAGCTTTTTTTTATTTTTTAAATTTTCAATTCATACTATATGAGCAGTAAAAAAACAGTTATCACCGCAGCACTCACAGGTGTTTTGGCAAACAGAAGTCAGTGTCCCTACATTCCATATACGCCCGAAGAAATTGCTGAAGAAGCCCTGCGTGCAACCAATGCTGGCGCAAGCATTTTGCACATCCATGCGCGAAAAGATGACGGCTTACCAGCTTATGATATTGAAACTTACAGAAGAATAGGAGAGGAGGTGCGCAAGCGCGTGCCCAATGCCATCATAAATTATTCTACTGGTGCCATTTCCATTTCTCGCGAAGAAAGAATTCATCATGTAATTGCCTTAAAACCCGAAATGGCTGCGCTGAACATGGGCAGCATGAATTATGGTATCTATTCATCAAAAGCTAAGCAATTTTACCACGATTTCGTTTTTCAAAATCCTTTTAGCGACATACAATTCTTTTTAGAAAAGATGAAAGCAGCAGGCACCATCCCCGAAATGGAAGTGTTTGACAACGGAAACATCAACAATGCCAATCCTTTTATTGATATGGGCTTGTTGCAAAAGCCCTATGTGATGAGTTTTGTGTTGGGCGTGTTGGGCGGCATTCCTGCTACCACACAAAATTTGATGCATCAAATTGCCAGTATTCCTACAGGCACGCACTGGCAGGTAATCACCATCAGCCGCAAGCAATGGGCAATGGCTGCTGTGGCTTTGAGCATGGATGGCAATTTTCGCGTTGGTTTAGAAGATAACTTCTACCTGCCAAGTGGTGAAATGGCAAAGAGCAATGGCGAATTGGTAGAAGCCGCAGCCAACCTCACAAGAATGCTGGGCAGAGAGCCTGCAACAATTACTGAAACTCGCGCAATGTTGGGCTTGCCTGAAATGGGGAATGGTTAATGGTCGTTAATCATTTATAATTCATCATTGACAATTGTAATATTTGCCTTAACCGCAACAAGATGTTATTTTAGCAACATGGGTTCAGTTCTTGATAAATGGATTCCGCCAAAAACGGGTAAGCCGGAGTATTACGACACGGTGAAATATGTATATAAGTACATTGACTTTCCTATTGCCGAACACGAGGCATATTTAATTTTAGACACCTTTATTTTTAAGTGGAACGACAGCCTCGGCAACCTAGTAACCGAAGAAGATTTAAAGCAATATGTTATCTCTGAATTGCGTGCAAATCATTTCCTTTTTATGCCCGAAGAGAAAATTAAAACTGTCATCACGCACATTATCGGCTACCTGCGCGAAGTGGAACAATATCATCTAGGGCAAAAGGAGTCTTAAAATTTTTGCGGGTTTTATTTGTACTCGCTCGTGTGTCGCGAGGCAATTATTATTGAAGAAGCTGGAAGGGAGGGCTACTCGATTAGCAAATGCGAATCTCTTTATCTGTTAGTACTAAATTGGTCAAAGGTCTGCCAATTTTTGTCTTTAAAAATGTCATAATAAAACAATGACTGTAATTTATTTAAGTCAAGTATTACAGCTTGGCTTTTTTTGATAAACTTTAGAACACTCAATGCCTAAGAACTACACAAATCACTTATGCTTGTTTACATTCCTTAGGATAATTCAAACTCGGATTTTATATTCACACCATGAAAATTGCAGTAATAGGTGCTAATGGTCGCTCGGGTAAATTGGTTGTGGAGCAAGCTTTGCAAAAAGGCTGGCAGGTAAGGGCTTATCTGCGAGATAAAAATAAGCTGCCGATTGCGCACGCCAACCTTAGTTTTGTGGAAGGCGATGCCTCAAATGACGAATTAATTGCCCAAGCGATTGAAGGTTGCGATGCGGTGGTGTCGGCACTGGGTGTGGCGGATGTGGCGGGCGATGTGTCGCTGATGAGCGAAGGTATGAGCCGCATCATCGCTGCTATGGCACAGCATGGTATCAAGCGCGTGATTGGCATTGGCGGCATGGGTGTGTTGCAGGCAAGCGACAGTATTTTACTAAAGGATTTGCCCGACTATCCGGCTATGTACAAGAATGTTGCCGAGGGACATTTTAAGGTCTATGAACAGTTGCGGGCAACTAACCTCGATTGGACTTTCCTCTGCTGCCCTTACATTCCCGATGGCGAACGCACGGGCAACTATTTGGTGCGAAAGGATTTTATGCCCCTTGGTAAACAACAGATATACACAGGCGACATTGCTGATTTTATTGTGAACGAATTGGAGCAGAATAATTTTGTGGCAACAAGGGTGGGCATTACAAATTAACTTAAACCTACAAGGTTTTAAAAACCTTATAGGTTTGCAACAATGCATTTGTTTCAAAAACTAAAACTTGTTTACCGCGCCTACAAGTACAAAACCAAAGATGACGTAGGCGGAATTGCCTACATGTTGCAGGCTTTGGCATCGGGCAATACAGTGCTTGACATTGGTGCTCACAAAGCGGGGTATCTATATCACATCCGAAACAAAGTAGGCATACATGGCAGGGTATTTGCCTTTGAACCGCAAACGGTTTTGTTTCAATATTTACAAAACATCATTGACATTTTTGGTTGGAAGAATGTTTCGGTACATCAAATTGCGTTGTCCGATTCCAAAGGGCTTGTCAACTTACTTTTACCCCAAAATAGCAGGCAAAAAACAAGTTCTCCCGGAGCCACCATAGCTCAATTGAATAACGGCATAAACTTTACAGCAACCGAAGAAATTGAAACCGACACCATTGACAACATTTGTGCACACCATAATATTGAACCAGATTTTTTAAAGATAGATGTGGAAGGGAATGAACTAAAGGTTTTTGTGGGAGGTGTAGAAACATTAAAAAAGTATAAGCCTAAAATTATGGTTGAAATAGAATCTAGGCACGTTGGCAAAGCCAAAGCTTTGGAAACATTTGCCTTTTTAGAAAACATAGGCTACAAAGGTTTTGCACTTTATGGCTTTGAAAAAATTCCACTAAGTGAATTTAGTTTTGAAGTGCATCAAAGCACCACCAACATGAAAAATTACTGCAACAATTTTGTGTTTGAATAAATACAGATATTCGCAACCATACAATAAAAACAAGCAGTGAAAATTTCTATCATCGGCACGGGCAATGTTGCCACACACATTGGTACTGCATTGAAAAATGCGGGTCACAATATTGTGGACGTCACCGGCAGAAATGCAGATACAACAAACGAACTTGCCACGCTGCTGAGTGCCAAAGCAAATTTTGATATAGCAAATTTTGATTCAAGTGCCGAAGTGATATTGCTGTGTGTAAAAGATGATGCTATTGGTGCGGTAGCGGCTCTATTGCCGCGCTCACAGAGGGTTGTTGCCCACACATCTGGCTTTCGCTCGTTCAATCTCTTGGCTGCTGCTGGAGATAACCTTGGCATTTTTTACCCATTGCAAACCATGAAAAAGGGAGTGGCACTTGACTTTAAAAAAGTGCCGATGCTGGTAGAAGGAAGTAACGAAACCACAGCCACAACACTGCATACATTAGCCGCAGATATTTCTGAAAGTATCCATTCGGTAAATGAATTGCAGCGGCAATACATTCACGTTGCTGCAGTGTTTGCCAATAACTTTACCAATCATCTTTGGGAACTTGCCGAAAACATTCTGAACGAACAAAACCTGAACCTTGATTTACTTCGTCCGCTGATTGCCCGTTCGGCAGAGAATGTTGCGGCACACAGTCCGTCACAATTGCGCACTGGGCCCGCTGCCCGCGGAGATTTTTTTACAATAGATGCTCATTTGAATCTGCTGCAAAACGAACCAGAGATGACAGCAGTGTATAAAGTGCTTACAGAAAGTATTTTAAAGAATCGGATATAACCGAAACCCGTCTGACCAAGGTCAGACCAAGTAAACCACCTATCCAATCACACTGCGAGCAATCAACTCTTTCATAATTTCGTTGGTGCCGGCATAGATGCGCTGCACACGAGCATCTGCCCAAGCGCGGGCAGCTAAATACTCCCACATGTAGCCATAGCCGCCATGCAACTGCACACATTCGTCCGCCACTTTGCATTGCATTTCTGTCAACCAATATTTGCAAGCACTTGCCGAAGCCTGATCTAATTTTTTATCGCAGTGCAATTCCAAACATCTGTCTGCAAAGGTTCTACCCACGGCAATTTCTGTAGCACTTTCAGCCAGCTTGAAGCGCGTGTTTTGCAACTGAGAAATTGGTTTGCCAAAAGCGATTCTATCCTTAGTGTATTGCACCGTGGCAGTAAACACAGCCTCCGCTAAAGCGATAGCACCCAAGCCTACTACCAGTCGCTCTTGCGAAAGTTCCGTCATTAAATACTTGAATCCTTCCCCTTCTTTACCTATCAGATTATCTTTTGGAACTTCTACATTTTCAAAGAAAAGTTCACAAGTGTCTTGCGCATGTAACCCTGCCTTTTCGAACGGTTTACCTTTGCTGTAGCCCTTCATTCCTGTTTCAACTAAAAACAAACTGATACCTTTTGCACCCAATGCAGGATTGGTTTTAGCCGCCACTACCACCACATCACTCAAATAACCATTGGTGATAAATGTCTTGGAACCATTTAGCAAATAGTAATCGCCTTTGTCAACTGCGGTGGCGCGCATACCTTGTAAGTCGCTACCCGCGCCTGGCTCAGTCATGGCAATAGCAGAAATAGCATCACCGCTTACCATTTTAGGCAACCATTTATGCTTGATTGCTTCGGTGCCATAATGCTCAATGTATGGTGCTACAATATCAGAGTGCAAAGGGTAACCCACTGCCGGACCCCCACAGCCAGTGTGCCCCAACTCTTCAATAAATATTGCATTGTAACGAAAATCTTTAATGCCCAACCCGCCATACTGCTCGTCCACCTGCATGCACAAAAAACCAGCCTCGCCTAGTTTTTGCCAACTTTCGCGGCTCACCATTTTGTCCTTCTCCCATTGTGCATTGTGTGGAGTGATTTCCTTGTTTACAAAATCACGCACGCTTTGTGCAAATAATAAATGTTCTTCGGTGTAAATGTTACGCGCTAACTTCATGCTGATGCTTTTTTATTTCCTGTCAATAATCCAATTATTATAGGCAAAACGGAGATGCCGATAATGCCAAAGATTACTATTTCAAAATTCTTTCTTACAATTTCCATGTTGCCAAACCAATAGCCCAACATGGTTAATCCCAGCACCCAAAAAGCACCCCCCACAATGTTGTAAATAGCAAATTTTCGATACTCCATTTCTCCAATGCCAGCAACAAAAGGCGCAAAGGTGCGCACTATGGGCACAAACCGCGCAATGATGATTGCCTTGGGTCCGTGCTTTTCATAAAACGCATGTGTTTTATCAATGTATTCCTGCTTCACCAACTGCCGCTTACCTATTTTCCATTTTAGCACTTTTAGCCCAACATTTTTTCCTATGTAATAGTTCACTGTATCGCCAAGTACCGCAGCAACAAACAGCAGTATAAGAAGATAGGTAAGGTTAAGGCTACCCAATGCAGCAAAACTTCCAGCGGCAAAAAGCAAAGAATCACCTGGCAAAAAAGGCATTACAACTAAGCCTGTTTCAACAAAAATAATTAGGAATAATATGGCATAAACAAGCGGTCCATATTCCAATATCATCACCTGCAAATGATTGTCGAGATGCAGAAAAAAATCTAAAAACTCTTTAATAAACTCCATCGGGGCGCGAATGTAAGTTATTCAATGAAAGCTGTAATGGAAAAGCATTTAGTTGGAGTTGTGAGTAGCAAGTCGCCTCTAGCCATAAACAACTTCCATCAATCAGCAGAACATCATAATTTAAAAACGCACGTGCAATTCATTTAGACACATGTGCTTCCCTAAAACAAAAAAGGCTGCCTCTCTCGAAGCAGCCTTTTTGATGTGTTTGTAATTGCATTCTATTCTTTCATTAACTTAAGCGAAGTTCTGTTTCCGTTCATATCAATTTGTGTGATGTAATTGCCCGAAGGTAATTGGCTTAAATCTAAAGACAGGTTATTTAAACCATTATACAGATTGAAAGCAGATTGATGAACTATAGCACCTGAAAGATTCAAGATAGTAATTGCGGCTTTGCCTTCGGCATTTGCATTTACTACAAGGTTAGCATCGGCTGTAGCAGGGTTTGGAATAAACTTGCTCCAAACAATTTCGCGGGTTTTTGAATCATTAATTTTTGCGCTAACAATTGGCGTGTGTTCGCTTGCGCCATCAAAATCTATTTGGTGCAGGCGGTAGTAGTAGGTTTTGTTTGCACTAGCTTTTTTATCATTAAAAGTGTAGTTGATAGTTTCAGCAGTGGTGCCGTTGCCGTCCACCCAGCCTATGATGCTGAAGTTGTTGCCGTCTTCGCTTCTTTCTACCTCAAAACCTTTATTGTTGATTTCGGCAGCGGTTGTCCAATCTACTTGAATAACATTCTCTACGGCAGTTGCTTTAATGTTTGTAAGTGTTACAGGCAAAGTATTTCCTCCTCCTAATGCATTGCCTAAAGAGAAATTACTAAATGAATTGAAGTTAGTAGGGTTTGAAGTAGAAGTAATAGTTCCTTCATAATTAGCAGTTCCTACTCCACCAATGTCATACCATCTTCCGTTGCCCGATGAATCTTTTACGATACGTAAGTTTGCACCATCTTGAACTGAATCGCTTGTGAAGTAATAGAGTTTCACAGTTTGGCTACCAGATAAGTTTGCGTTTGATTTTACCATAGTAGCAGTTACATATCTGTTGATACTCCAGTATCTGAAATCAGAAACGCGGTTAATAGTAACAGGGAATGTTTTGCCAAGATGAACTGATGAACTATTGATTAACTGAGATGAGTAAGTGTAGTTGGTAGCTGCGTTGTGAACCACAGTTAATTCAACCGGACGATAAACACTATCTCTTCCAATCGGAAAGTTGAGTGTGCGCGTGGCACTTGCCGCCATTTGATAGTTCAAGTGGCCATTTACAAATGCGGTAACACTTCCTAAATTAGAAGATGCATTGTTGAGTAATGTCAACACATTGATGCTATCTGAGTTTGCATTTCCGCTTGTCATAGTTAAATTACCACTTGCTGCAATGTTAACAGGAGTATTGAGTGTAATGGCTGTACCTAAATTTTTGTTTACAGTCATTCGTAAAACTTCTGGAGTAATGCTGCCAACTTTATTGAAGTTTTGCGCCAATCCTCCATTGAAAGTAAGTCTGCCATTCACGCCCCCTGTACCAAAAGTTACAAGTCCAGTACCTGATGTAGTAATATTTTTTCTAACAAAAATTTCTCTTGTATTTGCCGCATCTAACAAACCACTTCCATTGCGGGTAAAAGTTACATCGCCATTGTAGGTGTCTGAGTTTGTATTTGCCAAAAGCAACGATGCGGTAGAGCTGTTGATAATATTTGTAGTAAGATTAAAAGTATTTCCACCAGCCCATGAATTATTAGTAATCCCTGTTTTTGTAATTGTTGCATCATTATTAAAAGTGCTATTGCTTATCAATACTTGTGGTGCTATAAATGATGCCAACCCATCAAAAGAAGAGTTTGATACACTTAGAATTGCGGTACCAGTGAGTGTAAATGCTTGTGGCGCTCTATTATCAATTTGAGTGAGGTTGTTCAATTGCAATGTTCCTATTGAAAATCCACCACTGCCCAATTGAATGCTTCTGTTTGATGCAATGGAATAGGTACCATTCACATTTCCAAAAAATATTCCTAAACCTCCTATTGCTGACACATAAATGTTTTGGTTGTGTTGTGCCAAGCCATTATGGTTCATGTAAATTCCTGATGATATACCCGTGCAAGTATTGTTTAAATGTACTCTGCCATTAAAGGCAAAACTACCTGTGCCGTTTTGAAAACGAATTAAGTTAGTTGCACCTGTGCTGCTGTTGTTAGCAATTACTGCACCTGCAAAAAAAGCATTGATATTGTTTGATTCGCCAAAACGCACGCCTGGGCTACCAGCCGCTGCTACAGATGAATTGGTTACAATTACAGAATCACCAAAGTAGGATGTTTGGTTTGTGTGGTTGTGTGCTAAATAAATGATTGCACTATTTGAGTTTGTTACGTTTAGTTTCATAGCAAAACTATCGGCATTTACATTGCCCAGGGTAAGTGCTGCTGCAGAACTATTTATAATGGAAGTAATGCCCATAAATTTGTTACCCCCATTGCTCACGTTAGCGGTTGCTCCATTTTTTTCAATGTATGCGCTATCGCTAAATGTTGCTCCGTTCAGCAATACTTGTGGAACTACAAATCTCACTTTACCACCAAATGCACTATTAGGACCAACGGTTAAACTTGCTGCACCGGTCAAAGTTAGGTTTGTAGCAGCAGTACCCGATTGCGTAAAGCGAGGCAATAACAAACTACCACCTGTAAATCCTGATGCGCCAATCGAAATACTTTTTCCAGTAGCAAGCGAAGTTGATGATGTTCCATTTGAACTGAAGCTAAGGCTACCGTTTGCTGTATTATTCAATACTATGTTTCCACCAAAGGCTCCGCTTGTGTTTGCAGCGGTACAAAATGTGATACTGCCCGAAGATGTATTGCTCAATAAAACCGAATCGGCTACTGTTAATGTTGAGTTTGCAATTTCGCAAAAAGGCACAGTGCCTGTAGATGAGTTGGTAACAAATATTTTACCACCAAAAGTTGCATTGCCGGTATAGGCTAAGCGAATAGAACTAGTACTTGTGTTTACAGCAGTTACATCATCGTTATAGGTATTTCTGCTTACTAAACCGAGCAATAAATCCGATGTAGAAGCATTTTCAACTCTAAGTTTACCATTGAAAACATCATTGCCATTGGTGCGCAATATTCCCGCACCTGCGGCTGCTGTTTTTGATAAGGTTGTAAAACCATGAAAAATATTATTTCCTAAACCTGTGTTGGCAGCCGTTCCTGTTTTTTGAATAAATGCTGTGTCAGAAAAAGTTGCACCGCTCAGTGTAATACTCGGGGCTATCAAACTTACCTTTCCGCCAAAAGTGGTGTTAGGTCCAACTGTTATTGCAGTTGTTGCTCCTGTAAAAGTTAAGGAAGTTGCCTCTGTACCCAATTGTGTAAAACGTGGCAATAACAAACTACCACCTGTAAATCCAGATGCCCCAATCGAAATACTTTTTCCGGTAGCAAGCGAAGTTGATGATGTTCCATTTGAACTGAAGCTAAGGCTACCGTTTGCTGTATTATTCAATACTATGTTTCCACCAAAGGCTCCGCTTGTGTTTGCAGCGGTACAAAATGTGATACTGCCCGAAGATGTATTGCTCAATAAAACCGAATCGGCTACTGTTAATGTTGAGTTTGCAATTTCGCAAAAAGGCACAG
>CAZKHZ010000017.1:0-28443 GCA_964552715.1 uncultured Chitinophagaceae bacterium
CATTGAGTGATTTGCCTGCGGGAGTATATTTTGTTTCGGTAGAAATTGCTGGCAGTGTGGTGAGGAAGAAGGTGGTGAAGTGGTAGTAATTTAAGTTTGCTTACTTTTGGAAGAACAAAAAAAATTATGGGATTTATTAAAGCAGATATTGAGATAGCAAATGCCTTCGACATGGGTTTGGCGCGCAGAGGTCAATTAGATAAATCCGCAATCAGAAAACAGGAGGTAAATCTGTTGGTAGATACTGGAGCTTATAGCCTTTGCATCAATGAAAATCTTGCTACCCAATTGGGCTTGCTGATGACTGGTGAACAAACCTTTGAGTTGGCAGATGGCGAGATAAAAACCTTTCCTGTTTCGGAGCCAGTAGAATTGCGCTTTAAGAACAGAACCACCGCTTGCCGCGCAGTGGTGTTGCCTGGCAATGCAGCCATGATTTTAGGTTGCATTCCTTTAGAAGATATGGATGTGGTGCTTGACCCATTAAAAGAAACAATGGATTTGCCCAAAGACCGCCCCTATGTGGCAATGAAGATTTTGAAGTAGAAAGCGCCAAAGTATTCCTAAAGCATCTGCTTCACCTTGTCCACTATTTCAGCTTTGGTAAAAGGCAAGCCTTGCACTTTGTTTATAGCTTCTACATCACGCACATATTTAGCGCGGATCATCAGCGAAAGCTGCCCTGTGTTTATTTCAGGAATCAATACTTTATCAAATTGATTCATCAGTTGTGCTAGGTTTTTGGGAAACGGATTTAAGTGGCGCAAATGTGCGTGGGATACTTTGTGTCCTTCGGCAATCAGTTCCTTTACAGCCGCGCGAATGGAGCCATAAGGCGAGCCCCAGCCCAGCACCAGCACACTGCCTTTTTCTTCACCTAAGTCCACTTTCAATTCGGGAATAGATTCTGCTATCAACTCGATTTTTTTGGCGCGGGTGTGTACCATAAACTCATGGTTGGCAGGGTCGTAAGAAATGTTGCCGGTGATGTCTTGCTTTTCCAATCCGCCAATGCGATGCTCCAAACCTTTCACACCCGGAGGTGCCCATTGGCGCACTAATTCAGCATTTCGTTGGTAGGGAAAATATGGTTCCTCGCCTTGTTGGGCAAAGGTTACGCTCAAGTCTTCTAATTCTTCTTCGGTTGGAAACTTCCACGGCTCGGCACCATTGGCGATGTAGCCATCGCTCAAAAATATAACAGGCGTCATGTGCCGTAAGGCAATGCGGCAGGCTTCAAAAATTGCATCAAAACAATCTGCTGGAGATTTTGCCGCCACGATAGGCAAAGGCGCTTCGCCATGCCTGCCATACATCGCAAAAAGCAAATCGGCTTGCTCCGTTTTTGTAGGCATTCCAGTGCTGGGTCCTGCGCGTTGCACATTCACAATTACAAAAGGAAGTTCCAAAGAAATTGCAAGCGAAATACTTTCGCTCTTTAAAGCCAAACCCGGACCCGAAGTGCCAGTAACACCAAGGCTTCCGCCATAAGCTGCGCCAATGGCAGAGGTGGCTGCGGCAATTTCATCTTCTGCCTGAAAAGTTATCACACCAAAGTTTTTATGCTTTGCCAATTCGTGCAAAATATCTGATGCAGGCGTGATGGGATAAGAGCCATAAAACAACTGCAAACCACTTTTTACCGAAGCCGCTATCAAGCCCAAAGCCGTTGCCTGATTACCCATCATGTTGCGGTAGGTACCAGATTTCATCTTTGCAGGCGCAACTTCCACGCGTGGCATCGAGCTTTCTACAGTTTCGCCATAGTGATAGCCCGTGCGCAGCACAGTGATGTTGGCATCGCGCAAAAGGGTTTTGCTCTCAAACTTTTTGCTTAGATCTTCAATAGTGGTTTTTAAATCGCGGTTGAACATCCAATACACGTAGCCCAACACAAACATATTTTTGCTGCGGTCTATGCTTTTGCCATCCAAGCCCGAATCTTTCAATGCTTCTTTGGTTAGCTTGGTAACATCTATTTTTTGCACCTGAAAGTTGTCGAGCGTATCATCTTCCAAAGGATTTTTATCTAAAGCATATCCTGCCAGTCTCAGGTTTTTACTTTCAAAACCCGAAGTATCTGCAATTATCAAACCGCCTTTTTTCAAGTGTTGAAGATTGGTTTTTAATGCCGCAGCGTTCATAGCCACCAACACATCACAATTATCGCCCGGGCTGTCAATTTCATCGCTGCCAAAGTGCAACTGAAATCCCGAAACTCCGGGTAGTGTGCCCTGTGGGGCACGAATCTCTGCCGGAAAATCGGGAAAGGTGGCAATATCGTTGCCAAAAAGCGCGGCATTGTTGGTGAATTCGGAGCCTGTAAGCTGCATCCCATCACCACTATCGCCCGCAAACTTTATAACTACATGAGTTTTATGTTCAGAAGTTGACACTTTATCTATTCAATTTTAAGAATGCGAATGTAGGTGAGAAAAGTGTAAAAGATGCTTTTGATTCTTATCACAACTTATACCTTGAAATTCGGGTGCAAATTTCTATTTTACATAAAAATTAAGCTTTGGGTTTAGTATATGCTGAAATAGAATTGTTCAATACTGGTGATATTGAAATGGTAAATAGAGGCTTTTTGAAAGCCGAAGAAATCCGAAAGGCTAAAGTGCGCGCCTTAGTAGATTCTGGGGCATACATGCTTTGCATAAACGAGCAAATTGTAAACCAACTTGGTCTGCGATTCATTATGAAACAAACAGCTCAATTAGCAAATGTAGCAACAGAAGAAGTAGCTATTGTGGGTCCAGTGGAAGTGAAATTTATAAACCGCAGCACAAGCTGCCGCGCTATGGTAATTCTAGGCGATAATGAAATATTGTTGGGAGCAATACCAATGGAAGATATGGACGTGATTATTGACCTGCGCGACCAACAATTGAAACTACCACCTGTCCGTCCATATTTAGCACAAAAGAGTTTGAAGTAGATACTACAAAATGCAACCAACACATGGGTGTAAATATGAAAATCAGTATTTACCAAATCATCAAACTAAATTCTTTTAGGTTTGGGCGATGAACTTCACAAAAGTTTTTTGGATAATATTTATTGTTGGAGCGGTATTTGTGTTCGGCTTGTTCTATGCACTTTCAAGCGATGTGTTTGGTGCCTTACCAACTTTTCAGGAATTAGAAAATCCCGAAAGCAGTCTGGCTACCGAAATTATTTCAACCGATGGCGTGGTGATTGGCAAGTACTATGCACAAAACCGCAGCAATGTAGATTATTCGGGTTTGCCCTTGTGTTTGCGTCAGGCACTATTAGCTACCGAGGATGTTCGCTTTGAAGAACATCAAGGTGTGGATGCAAAGGCACTGTTTCGCGCAGTGCTTTCGGGCGGTAGCAAAGGTGGTGGCAGCACCATCACACAGCAGTTGGCAAAAAACCTTTTTCCGCGCGAGCGGCTCAATAAATTTCAGTTGGTGTTACGCAAATTTAAGGAGTGGATTATTGCCATTCGCTTAGAACGTTCATACACCAAGCAGGAAATTTTCGCTATGTATTTAAACACCGTTGAGTTTAGTGATAATGCCTTTGGCATTAAGTCGGCAGCAAATACCTATTTCGGCAAAACGGTAGATTCATTAAAGGTTGAAGAAGCAGCCGTTTTGGTTGGAATGTTGAAAGCGCCTTATCAATACAATCCACGCATTCACCCCGAAAGTTCGACTAAAAGGAGGAACACAGTTTTAGCACAAATGAAGAAATACAACTTCCTTACTAAAGAAAGTTTTGACTCATTGAAAGCAAAACCAATCGTATTAGATTTTCACCCCGATACGCATGAAGATGGCATTGCACCACACTTTCGCGAGTACCTAAGGTTATGGTTAAAAGATTGGTTTGCCAAAAACCCTAAGCCCGATGGCAGTATTTACAACTTGTATAAAGATGGTTTGAAGATTTATGTAACCCTTGATTCGCGTTTGCAGAAATATGCCGAAGAAGCGCAGGTGCAACACATGAGTGAGTTGCAGAAAATCTTCTTTGAACATTGGAAAGACAAAGACCCCTGGAAAGATTTTAAGTTAGAATGGGAGGCTGTTTACACCCACTGCGAAAGATTCAAATTGATGAAAGCTGCGGGTATTAGTCGCGAAGAAATGGATAAGGTGATGAAGACTCCAGTGAAGATGAAAATCTTTGCATACAGTGGCGAAAAAGACACGGTGATGTCGCCTTATGATTCGCTGCGCTATTACCGTATGATTTTACAAAACGGGTTTATGGCAATGGATCCAGAAAGTGGTTTTATTCGGGCGTGGGCAGGCGGTATCAACTACAAACACTTCCAGTTCGACCATGTAAACAGCAAAACCAAACGTCAGGTGGGTTCAACGTTTAAGCCTTTTGTGTATGCCACTGCTATTCGTGATAAAGGCTATTCGCCTTGTATGAAAGTGCCGAACCAAAGAGTAACTTTTGAAGCAGGCGACCCGCGCTTTGGTTTGCTCGAAGATTGGACACCCAAAAACAGCGATGGAGAATATGGCGGTATGCTGAGTTTGAAAGAAGCATTGGCAAATTCAATCAACACGGTTACTGCCTACCTGATGCACGAAATGACACCGCAAGCAGTGATTCAATTAGCGCGCAGCATGGGCATCACCAGCGACATTCCTGAGGCTCCATCAATATGTTTAGGTGCGGCAGATATTTCTTTGTTTGAAATGGTGGGTGCTTACGCAACTTTTGCCAATAAAGGAGTGAACACTGAGCCGATTTTTATTACAAGAATTGAAGACCGCAATGGCAATGTGGTGAATGAATTTTTTGGACAAAAGCATGAAGTATTTGATGAAGCTACAAACTACACCATGGTGGAACTATTGCGCGGTGTGGTGCAACATGGCACAGGGGTAAGGTTGCGCTATCGCTATAAAATTCCGGGAGATATAATTGGCAAAACAGGAACCACTTCCAACTATGCCGATGGCTGGTTTATAGGCTGCACACCCAACTTGGTTGCAGGCAGTTGGAGTGGTTGCGATGACCGTTACATTCGTTTTCGCAGTATGCAATACGGGCAAGGTGCTACAATGGCTTTACCTGTTTGGGCTTACTTCTTTCAGCGCGTTGCCAACGATAGCACAAACTTCAGCAGCGAGTTTAATGCCACTTCTACTTTTGTTACGCCCGAGGGTGTTAGCTCTCTGCTTTACGATTGCGCAAAATACAATCAGCAAGGTGGCGCAGGTGCCAAAAAAGTGGGCAATGATTTTGATTGAGAATGAAGCAACTCTTTATTATTTTTGAAACATGAATAATACACTTACCAAAGAAGAAATTTTAGCCACTTTACGTGAACAAAAAGATTTTTTACACGAAAAATTTTTTGTGAAACGTATAGGTATTTTCGGCTCGTTTGCCCGCAACGAGGCTACTGAAAAAAGCGACATTGATTTTTTGGTATCGTTTGAGGAAGGTAATCTGGATTACTATCTTATAAGAAGGAATTTAAGCGATTTCCTTTCTAATAAATTCAAACGTTCAGTTGATGTTGCATTTGAAAATGCAATCAAACCTTATTATAAAGATGTAGTTTTTAAACAAGCCGTTTATGCTTGATGATGATGATTTAAGATGCGTTAACGAAGCTCTATTTTCTATAAATAGAATATTTGAGTTTCTGAAAGCCGTTCACGATAAAGGCGAATTTGTTGCTGATACACGCACCCATGATGCAGTATTGCTCCAATTCATTGTGCTTGGCGAAACCTGCAAAAGGATGAGCGGCAAATTGAAACAAAGCAATCAACATATTGATTGGCGAGGGGCAAATGATTTCAGAAACTTTATTGCACACGATTATTTTGGCGTTAGCGATGATGTTGTTTGGTCGGTAGTGCAATTTCACTTGCCGCAACTAAAGCAAGATTTCGAAACCCTTTTAGCGCAACATTCATAACACCTATCCGAAAACAAATACCATTTGCGTATGTTTTGTACAACTTCAATTCGCTAAATGCACCTAGTTAAAGCCTACACATCAGTAGTTGCCAAAGAAAATTTTGATGCCATTGTTATCGGCTCGGGTATCAGCGGCATTTGCACTGCAGGGTATTTAACCAAAGCTGGAAAGAAGGTTTTAGTGTTAGAAAAACATACCGTTCCGGGAGGCTTTACACACACCTTCGAGCGCAAAAAATTCTCGTGGGATGTGGGCATTCACTACATCGGCAATTTGCATAATAAAGACACGCACCTGCACAAAGCATTTGATTATCTCTCAGACTTTGGCATTGAGTGGGCTTCAATGGGTGAAGTGTATGACAAAGCCGTTTTCGGAAAAGATGAATACGAATTTCTTGCAGGCGAAGAGGCGCAAATAGCTCGCATGATTAGTTATTTCCCCGAAGAGGAAACAGCAATCCGCGCATACTACAAACTGATTAAAAAAGTGAATGGATTATCGGCAATGTATTTGGGCGAAAAAGCTATGCCTTTTTGGTTGAGTAAAACAGTAGGCTGGTTGTTGCGCAGACCCGTTGCCAAATACTTGAAGCTAACTACTTATGAAGTGTTGCGCTCGCTCACCGCCAACGAAAAATTGATTGCAGTGCTAACCACACAATGCGGCAATTATGGCTTAATGCCAAAGAAAAGTCCTTTTTCTGTTCATGCCATTATAGTCGGGCATTATATCAATGGCGGTGCTTATCCTGTGGGTAACTCTGCCAAAATAAACGAGAAGATTATAGATGCATTTACCAAGCGCGGCTCAAAGATTTTTTGCAAAGCCGAAGTGGCTAGTTTGATTACCGAAAATGGCAAAGCAAAGGGTGTGCGCATGAGCAATGGCGATGAAATATTTGCGCCTATTGTAATCAGCAGCGTGGGGGCTTACAACACCTTGAACAGATTAGTGAAGCATGAAAAGTCATTTGACAAGCTCCGCAGCAAAGTAAATGCACTACCTGCTTCTATCGGACATATATGCATCTCACTTGGCTTGAATAAAAGTGATGTTGAATTGAAATTACCTAAACACAATTTGTGGTTCTTCAACAGCTACAAAATGGATGAGGACTTTGATGCTTACACAGATATTGAAACGCAACTTCCATCCTTACTTTATATTTCATTTCCATCTGCCAAAGACCCCGCTTGGCAGCATGAAAACCATGGCAAAGCATCGGTGCAGATAATAGTACCTAGCCAATACAATTGGTTTGAAAAATGGGAAGGAACACGCTGGGGCAGGCGCGGTGAAGATTATGATGCACTGAAAGAAAAAACCGCCCAAGCAATATTGAAAAAGGCTTACGAAGTGTTACCACAATTGAAAGATGCCATTGAGGTTTATGATATTTCTACGCCACTTTCCACCAAGCATTTCAACAATTATCAAGCTGGAGAAATTTATGGTTTAGAGCATTCGCTTGCACGTTTTGAGTTAACTGATTTACGTTGCCACACACCAATAAAAAATTTCTTTTTAACTGGTCAGGATGTAGTTTGTGTGGGTGTTGGCGGTGCATGGGCTTCGGCAATGTTTACCTCTTCAATAATTTTGGGTAAGCTATTGCTGAATGTTAATCCGGGAGAGAGACCAGAATAAAATGCAGGTAAATATTATAAACGTCTAACAAGTGCTGCTGGAATATTGAATTGTTCTATCAACATACAAAAAGTAGATTAAGGCAGATAAAAACAATCTGAACTTTATTCAAAAGCCCATATTAGTTTTGGAAGCCTGTGTGAGTTTTCTTTTTAAAAAATAATTACTCTATAAAACTGTCAATTCACTTTACATTCACATTTCACTATGATGTGAAACGCAAGACTATAAGGGCTTTTATCTAAGCTTATTTTCGATTAAATTATAAAATCTATCATGATGAGTAGGGTATGCTGCTTTGCCTTACATCAATGTGTCTGCTTATTATTTATGCTGAGTAGCTTATGTGTTTCTGCACAAAAAAAAGTTGAAACAAATGCAGTGAGCAAAAAAAACAATGTCTAATAACAGCTATAAGGTTTTCGACTATCAATTTCTACTTCCCTCTGCTATGATAATATTCTGCAAAAGGCTTTAGTCGGTCAGTATTCACCCAGTATACACCTTCATCTAAAAGTGTAATCAAAACACCATAGTTATAGGTTACGCCCCATAAGAGAATGGTCTTGCCGGAAGCGTGCGTAGCAGCAACTAATCCTTCGCCCCTTCCCAAAAAATCCATCACAACAATCGTCTCGCTTGCGGACGTTGGGTTGACAATAACAATCACTCCCTACTCATTCTGCTAACCGTAAGGCTGTGACTTAATCCAAAACAAAACCATTTAGCATTGAACATGCTATGAAGGCGTTATTTTTGCATTATAAAATACGAATGACGGGCAATTAATCCGCTCACCAAGTCTTATTGTTGCAGTCTAATTGTATAAATTCAAATATGGGGAAGTGGTTTTTTTATGTAGCGCTCATTTTAGAATTTTCGGCAATTTCTGCTTTCGCACAACGATGTAAAGCGTTTTCAGAAAATTCAGATTTGGTTTTCCGCAATTCTAGGTCCGAAGTTTTGCTGCGCTTAGACGAAGGCAGTTTTATTGATGCAAAATCTTTTAAAAGAAATTACAAATCGCGATTTGGTTCTTTAAAGTTTAGCCGTAGTAAGCAACGCACTTTTAATCAGTTACCTGGCTTTGAAATTCAGCAATACGACAATAGTTTTTTCCTGCTCGGTAATGTAACAAATGGCAAAGATACCCTGCCATTTGAGGTAGGCATTTTTGTAAATGATACTTTCAACAAAAGCTTTTGGATAAGCGTGAAGATTACTGACACCCTAAAATTGTTGTCGTCCGTTTCATTCACTATTAAAAATGATGCGCAACATTTTTACGGCTTTGGCGAGCAATTTTCGCGCTTCGATTTTGCTGGAGAAAGGCTTGGAAATTTCACTGAAGAAAACGGTATAGGCAGGGGCGATAAGCCTGTGAGCAAACTTACCGCGTTGTTGGGTATAAAAGGAGAGGAATCGTCCTCGTATTTTCCTTTGCCAAAATTTTTTACCGAAAATGGGCAGGCATTTAGTATAAAACCTACTGAAGTGTTTTTTAATTTTACAAAAGCGGGCAACATCACTGTTGAAGCAGAGGCATGCCGCAACGGCAAGTGTTTGTTCAACATCAGTTCAGATACTGCCACTGCTATGTTTCAGCCTGTGTATCATCACCTACCCGATTGGGCTTACGGCACAATAATAGGCTTGCAGGGCGGGGAGCAAAAGGCAGCGCAAATTGTTGGTGAGGCACTTGCTGCTGGCAATCCAGTAACTGCGGTTTGGATACAAGATTGGGTAGGCAAGCGCAAGGTAAGTATGGGTTCGCGCCTGTGGTGGAGGTGGGAGCCCGATGCGGTTGCGTATCCTGATTTGAAACAGTGGATAGCAAAGATGAATGCGCGTGGGATTAAAGTTTTAGGATATATCAATCCGTTCATTATTAAAGAAAGCAGGTGGTTTGCTGAGGCATCGGCAAAAAATTATCTGGTGAAAAATGCAAAGGGAAAAGACTATAAACTAAAAGCAGGAGGATTTGATACTTACCTGCTTGACCTTGCTTCTCCGGCAGCTTGCGAGTGGTTCAAGCAAATAATTAAAACACAATTGATTGGAAATGGATTCAGCGGATGGATGGCAGATTTTGCAGAGTGGATGCCTATGGATGCTGAATTGCACAATGGTTTATCGGGAATGGAATTTCATAATTTCTATCCGGTGGCATGGGCGCGCATTAACCGCGAGGCAGCCAAAGAAGCAGGGGTTGATGATTCGCTTGTTATCTTTCACCGAAGTGGCAATGATGGTTCTAACAAGTATGTAAAAATGTTGTGGACGGGCGATCAAACACCTGATTTTGGCTTGAATGATGGTTTTCCTTCGGCAGTAAAAGCGGTACTCACATCTGCGGCATCTGGCACTTTATACAACCACAGCGATATTGGCGGATACACAAATATTGACTTTGGCAGCGTGCACATCAGGCGCACACGCGAATTGTTATATCGCTGGGCAGAATTTGCAGCATTCACACCTTTTTTTAGAACACATGAAGGGGTAAAACCCGACAAAAATATCCAAGTGTACTCCGATACCCAAGCTGTCAATTTTTTTGCTCGAATGGGGAAATTGCATTTTGCTTTGAAAGATTATATGAAAGCTTCTGTAATGGATGAACATGGCACTGTGCAGCCGCTCATTCGTCCTTTTTATTATCAGAAGGGTTTTGAAAACTTTCCATATCAATACTTGCTTGGAAATGATTTGTTGATTGCCCCGATAATAGAGCCCAATAAACAATCAATAGCTGTAAAATTACCTGAAGGAGAATGGGAGTATGGGTGGAATGATATTGAAGTAAAATGGGATGAGGCTTTGCGTATAGCTACGGTTGATGTTCCGTTTGGTAAGCCAGCAGTATTTTACAGAAAAGGCGGCAAATTGAATTGTTGTGAAACATTGGTTAAGTAAAAATACTCCGTCCAAAAATGAATGGAACGGTTGAGTGATTAATCCGAAATTACAACACGGTTTTGAGTCAAAAGGAAATGACATTAATTTCTTTGGTCAACGCCCCAGTTCAATTTATTCTTTAGGGCAGAAAGGAAGTTCATATCAGTAAGGCGAACAAGATGCGCGCAAAAATTGGCTTTGCGCACGGCAAGCTGATAGCTTTTATCAATGCTTTCAAAGCGCGAATCTAAAGTGCAAAGAAAACTGCTGCTGCGTCCAGTAACTTCAAACGAAAGCACCACATCATCGCTTACCACCATCGGGCGCACATTTAGATTGTGTGGAGCAACGGGTGTGATAACAAAATTGCCAGACGTAGGATAAATAATAGGACCTCCGCAGCTAAGCGAATAACCAGTAGAACCTGTAGGTGTGCTGATAATCAAACCATCTGCCCAGTAAGAATTCAGCAACTCACCATTTAGGTAAGTGTGCACCGTTATCATAGATGAATTGTCTTTGCGTTGAAGGGTCATTTCGTTCAGCGCAAATTGTTCGTTGCCAAAAATCGGTTGGTTGCAGTCCAATGCTAGTAATGCCCTTTTGTCAATAATATAGTTGCCGCGCACAACGGCATCTACCACCTGTTCAATTTGGTCTTTACCGATGTTAGCTAAAAAGCCAAGCCTGCCAAAGTTGATACCCACAATAGGAATTTGAGCTTCGCGCACAAAGGTTACACACTTTAATATTGTGCCGTCACCACCCATGCTAAAAACAAATTCAACATCTTTATTTATTGTCGCGAAATCTGTAAAAGTTTGCGCATCAATTTTAACTGCACAGTTTTGAGTAAGAACTTGCAGGAATTTTTCCTCAACAATAATTTTCAAATTGTGTTTGGCAAAACAATCGAACAACTTTTGGGCGTAAGCCGCATTGGCAGGGCTGAAATTTTTTCCGTAAACAGCAATCATTGCGAAGCGTATTTAGTGAGCACTTTATCTAACAGCAAATTTAGTTGCTTTACTTCAGTAACCGTTAAACACTTTATCGGGTCTATAGCTTCTTTCTGTTCTACATCAATTTTTGCCAGTAAGTCCAACCCCTTTTTTGTTATTAAAACATCTACAGCCCTTCTATCTTTGGGGCAAGTAAGCCTTTCAATCAATTCGGCTTTTCTCAGTCTTTCCACTATGCGCGAAGCATCGCTGTTTTTATCCAACATCCGTTCGCGAATCAAACTTACGGTTGCCGGCTTTGGATGTTGCCCGCGCAAAATGCGCAACACATTGTATTGCTGCCCGCTGATACCATGCTTTTTAAAATGTGAATTGTGATAGTCATTAATTAGATTCCCTGCATATATTAAACTTACTACCGAGCGATGGTGTTCGCTCTTAAACTTTGTCTGCTGTATCAATTCTTCTATTGCTCCCATGTCGTAATTTTTTACAAAACTAAATTCTTATGCCACAAAAAAAACGGGTGGCACTTTTCAGCACCACCCGTATTCACCAACCTAATGTTTGTTTACTGTTTTTGCAATTCCAATTTCACTGTCAGTTCTACATCTTTTCCTACCACCGCTCCACCTGCTTCTGTAAGTGTATTCCATTTTAAACCATAAGCCAAACGGTCAACTGTGCCTGTAACTTTAAAGCCTGCTTTTGTGTTGCCATAAGGGTCTTTTACTGTGCCGCCATACACTACATCTAGTTTAACTTTTTTAGTTACATCGCGTATGGTAAGTTCGCCTTCTAACAAGTATTTGTTGCCGCTTACTTTCTTGAAAGAAGCACCTTTAAACAAAATTTTAGGGAACTTCTCTGCATTAAAGAAGTCGTCAGATTTTAAATGTTTGTCGCGCATTTCGTTTTCGGTGTTGATGCTGTTTACATCAATAGCTAAATCAATTTTGGCGTCTGTAAAATCTTCTTTTGTTGAAGTAACATTTACATCATACACTTTAAAAGTTCCTTCTGTTTCTGACACTACTAAGTGTGAAACTGAAAATTTTACGCTGCTGTGCGTTGCATCAGCTTTCCATGTTGTTTGTGCGCTCACCGCGCTTGCAATTAGTGTTGAAAGAATAACTCAACTGTTTTTCATAAACCTTATTTTGTTGTTAGATAATTTGATGGTGCAATTGCACGAAACAACATTAAATGTTTAAACATCTAATGTTGTTGTTTTGTATTCATTAATAGTTGAAGCTTCTTCATTACAGAGGAAAAGTGGACTTGCTTCTGCGCTTGTTGAACTTTCTTTCCCAGTGATTCACACCGCTTTTAACGGTATAACCTCTGCCGAAATATTCGACATCCTGCATAGATAGAATTTTTGAATACCAAAATTCTGCAACACATCTTTCTTTGGTAATATCTAAAGTTCCATAACCGTGTTTAGAGAATTGACAAAAGAGATGCTGCGGATTCCAACCTTTACTAAAACTTTGAAACAATGGAATAAACTCTTTTGGAATGCCTGATTCATCCATGTTGCCACGCGAGATACTTGCAGGTAAAAATTCGACACCAACAGCACCTTCGCCTGTTTTGCGATTGTATATTTTTCTGTTTCGTGGAGCGGTGGTTAAGTCGGTAATAAAACTCATGTGCGCATCGCCCGAAAGCACAACTGTGTTGTTGATATCGTGCTCCTTGATAAAATCAAACAATCGTTTTCTGTCGTGGGCATAACCATCCCAGTTGCCAGGATCAAAGTAGGTACCATTACCGGGCAGTTTGATTACTTTACTCTTGCTGCTCATCCAACTACCCATCATTTCTTGATTGCCAATTAAATTCCATGTGGATGTTGAGCTGCTGAGTTGACTTTTTAACCACGCATCCTGATAATTGCCAAGAATGGATTTTTGATTTTCTGCATACGCTTCTTTCCCTCTAAAAAGAAACATATCAATCATGTTTATCTGCGCCAATTTTCCAAAGCGAAAAGAGCGATACAATCTCTCGGGATGCAAAGTATCGGGCATGCGTATCGGCAGGTATTCATAAAAAGCTTGAATGGCATCGGCTTGCGTGCCAGGCTTTTCGCAATCTGTATCGTGATTATCCCAAATCACCATCCATGTTTTGTTTTGCTTGGCTGCGCGCAAGTCGGGGTCGAGCAAATAGTAGCTGTGTCGCTCGCGCCATTCGGCAAGGCTGGCTACGTCTTTTGTATAAGGTGGAATGTAGCGCACACGCTCATCTTCGTCAGGATAATCATACGCATAATCGCCCAAGTGAACTACAAAATCAATATCCTTTCTTTCGGCAATTCTTCTGTAGGCATTAAAGAAACCACTCCAAATACTTGAGCAGGAAGCAACGGCAATTTTCAGATGCTCCACCTCTTCCTTCGGCAATGTTTTTGCCTTGCCAATTTGTGATGCTTTATCTTCAAACATAAAGCGATAGAAATAATCGCTACCGGCTACAAGCCCTGTTGCGTCAACCTTTGCAGTGTAATCGTGCTTTTTATCTGCTGTAATATTTCCTTCATTTATTAAAGAATTAAATGCAGCATCATTGGCAATTTGCCATTTCAAATTATAGGATTTAGTGGTATCTGCAACTTGAATTTTTGTCCAAAGAATTACTCTATCCTCTAATGGGTCGCCTGATGCAACACCATAAATAAAGGGTTCGAATTTTGAATCAGGATAGATATTTAAGGGATAAGAAATCGGTTGTGCTATGATAGTGTTGCAGCATAGCATCAGAAACAAAACTACTAAAACCGCATTTTTTTCGGAAGGCGTATTCATGGCTGCAAGTTGCAGAAATTCGGAATGTCTCCGAACAACTCAATTTTAAAACATCCCACTGCTTAATTTCTATATTCGCGGCATTTCATTACACCCATAAGCAGTCTGTTTTGACACTTCAAGAAAAAATAAAACTTCAGGTACAGGAATTGCATGGACCCATCTTGGTTATCGGTGCGGGTGGATTTATCGGTGCCAATTTGTTTCGCCAAATATTTCAATATCGCAGCGATGTGTTTGCTACTACCAGCAAACCCTTTGTGCCGTGGCGCATTGACGACATTGCCGACAAACACATTCTGCATTGCAACATCATCAAAAAGCATGAGCTTGAAAAGTTGTTTAGCGAACATCAGTTCAAGACGATTTTTGATTTAGCCGCTTATGGTGCCTACAGCAAGCAAAGCGATGTGGAGTTGATTTATGAAACCAACTTTATGGGCTTGCTGAACCTGCTTGAAATTGCATCTAAGTATTCCATTAAAGCATTGGTACATGCAGGCAGCAGCAGTGAGTATGGCTTGAATTGCGAAGCCCCAACGGAGCGCGAAGAGTTGAAGCCGAATAGTCATTACGCGGTTACAAAAGTAGGTGCAGCACACATGATAAAATACTATGGCGTGTTGAAAGAAATGCCCGTGGTAAACCTGCGCTACTATTCTATTTATGGTGCTTACGAAGAGCCCGATCGCCTCATTCCTACTTTGATTCGCAAGGGGCTGAATGGTGATTATCCGCCATTGGTGCAGCCTGACATTTCACGCGACTTTGTTTACATTGATGATGCTGTATATGCCACACTTTTGTCGGCAAATGCCGACTTCGCAAAACTGCGCGGTGAATCGGTAAATATTGCCAGCGGTGTAAAAACAACCATGCGCGATATTGCCGCTACGGCTAAGGATGTTTTTGCATTGCAGGGCGAGCCTATCTGGGGCGATTTTCCAAACAGAAAATGGGACTTGAAAGATTGGTTTGGCAATGCTGAAAAGGCTAAACAATTATTAGGTTGGAAAAGCGAAACGCCATTAAACGAAGGTTTGAAATTGACAGCCGATTGGCAAAAGAGCTACTCGAAACCTTTATACGAAAAGAAGTTGGTGCAGGACAAAATCCGCCACAAACTTTCGGCTGTTATTGCCTGCTACAAAGACGAGCAAGCGATTCCATTTATGTATGAAAGGCTCACCGCTACTTTCAAAAAGATAATGGTGGATTATGAAATCATTTTTGTAAACGATTGCAGCCCCGACAACACCGCACAGGTGTTGCAACATTTGGTAAATCAGGACGACCACGTGATTGCCATTGAGCATTCGCGCAATTTTGGTTCGCAGAGTGCTTTCCTTTCTGGCATGGAAATTTCTACTGGTGATGGAGTGATTTTATTGGATGGTGATTTGCAAGACCCACCCGAAATGATTGAGAAGTTTTATGCTGAATATTTGAATGGCTTTGATGTAATATATGGTAGAAGAGTAGCGCGCGAGGGCAACCAACAGTTGGCGCTTTTCTACAAAATTTTCTACCGCGTTTTTCGCAGCGTTAGCTATGTGCCAATTCCTTTGGATGCTGGCGATTTTAGTTTGATGGACAGAAAAGTTGTAAACGAATTGGTGCAAATGCCCGAAACAGATCAGTTCCTTCGCGGCTTGCGCGCATGGGTGGGCTTTAGGCAAACCGGTGTGGACTATGTGCGCCCCGAGCGAATGTTTGGCACCACCACCAACAATATGCGCAAGAATATCAGTTGGGCGCGCAAGGCGATTTTTTCATTTAGCTATGTGCCTTTAGAGTTTCTATCATACTCTGGTTGGGTGCTTACGGGCTTGTCGTTTATCGCAATTTTTATTCAAATCATTTTATACTTCGCATTGCCCGGCACACCGCATGGCATCACTACTATTATAGTATTGATATTGCTGTTTGGCGGCTTGAATATGCTTGCCATTTCGTTGATTGGCGAGTATCAGGCTAAGATTGTGGAGGAGGTGAAAAAACGCCCAAAATTTATTCGCAGGCAGATTTATAAAAAGGAGTATTAAAGGAAAGATATTACCATAAAAGAACTCCTATAAACATCATGCCCGCGACACCATAAGGCATTCCGCAGCCTTTGAGGAGAGTGTTAGTTTTTGCCCGTTGATTTCTATAATCACGCTCCCGTCATAATCTATGATGTCTTTCACCTGCAGCGAAGTTCCTAGAGAAATTTTATAGCCATCTAAGTATTGCAAAAACTTTGCTGAAGAATCTTTTACGCCAACCACTACAGCTACATTGTCTTTCTTCAATTGCGAAAGCGGCACGTAATTATCATTGCTGATATTTCCCTTGGCATCGGGTATGGGGTCGCCATGCGGGTCATACTTTGGATTGCCTAAAAAATCATCCAAACGTTCAATTAGTTTTTCGTTGCGGATGTGTTCGAGCTTTTCGGCAATGTCGTGTACTTCATCCCAAGCATAGCCTAATTTTTCTGCAAGAAAAACTTCCCACAATCGGTGGCTACGCACCAGCAAGCGCGCAATGTTGCTGCCCTCTTTGGTTAAGGTTACACCACGATATTTTTCGTAGTTGGCAATTTTCTTTTCGCCCAGTTTGCGCAGCATATCACTCACCGAAGCAGCAGTAGTAGCCAACGCATCCGAAATAGCATTTGTTGAAACTGTTTCATTGCCCTGCTCACTCAAGTGATAAATAGCCTTGATATAATTCTCTTCGGTAGATGTGAGTGTTTCTTTCAAAATCGTCTTTTGTTCCTTTTACAATTCTATTTGCGCTAAACTATTTCTCATACTGTTGCACCTCTTCGTGAAAGTACTCTAGTTTAATTCCAGCTTCTAAGAACATAGCCTCGCTTTCGCTTCCTGCATGATACTTTCTTTGGCAAACCACACGCTTGATGCCGCAATTGATAATCAACATACAGCAAGTTCGGCAGGGAGTCATTCGGCAATATAATGTCGAGCCATCCAATGCCACTCCGCTCTTTGCAGCTTGGCAAATTGCATTCTGCTCGGCATGAACCGTGCGCACACAGTGGTCGGTAATTTTATCATCATCGTGAATTACCTTCTTCATCAAATGCCCCACCTCATCGCAATGCTGCAAACCCACCGGAGAACCAACATAGCCAGTTACCAGCAGTTGATTGTCCTTAGCAATTACACATCCGCTGCGCCCACGATTGCAGGTAGCGCGCTTGCTGATGGCATCCATCACTTCCATAAAGTATTCGTCCCATGAGGGGCGTTTGTATTCACTGTTCGCGCTCATTATCTATTTTGTTTAAGACATTTTTATTTCAATACCTTCCTGCTTTACCACCGCAATTAATGGAGATGCATCGTCATTGATAAATCTTTTTTCACTTACCGAAACAGGTTCTAGCCTATGGTCAACATCTGCTGCATATCGCCAAGGCTTGGAGATTTTATAAAGGTCTGTAGTATCAAAATAATCGGACACAAGCATTACATCAATATCGCTATCTTTTCTTTCATCGTTGCGGGCGTGGCTTCCGTAAACAAAAGCACGTTGCACAGGTATTCCATTTTGCGCAAGCAGATGAAGATACTTCCTTATGACTCCTGTAATTTCTGCACTAACCATTGTAAAGTATAGCGAAGGTAATGTTTCTATTCGTCAGCTTTATTTTGCTCATTAATTTCCTGCTGCCATTTTGTAAAATATTCTTGAAGTTCAGGTGTGGGATGGTGCGAAAGCAATTTATTGGGTTTGAAAATATACTTGCGCATTTTTTCTTCTTCAGTTTGAGTTTCATAAAAGAATAAAGCCATTTCCTCCAACCACTGAAAAACTTCCTCGGTAGAAAGTGCAGCATGCTTTCGAAACTGCTCTTCGGTGATGGTATATTTGAAACCTACACCTTCGTTTTCTTTTATTGGTTCCATCATTTTTTGAAGAATTGTTATTTCGTGCTCTCCACTTCCCCAATCAAAGTTCCCGCTGTACAAGAAGTGATTTTCGCCATCACGTATTCACCAATTTTAATATCCCCTTTTGGAAAAACCACCATTTTATTTTGCGATGTTCTGCCACATAAATCTTTATCACTGCGGTGTGAATGTCCTTCCACCAATACCTCATAAGTGTTGCCAACACTTTGCTTGTTTAGTACAAGAGAATCTCTTCTATGCAAATCAACTACCTCTTGCAGTCTGCGCTTTTTCACTTCCTCGGGCACATCATCTTTATACTTCTTTGCGGCTAAAGTACCTGGGCGTTCGCTATAGAAAAACATGTATGCCAAATCGTATTTCACTTCTTCCATCAAGCTCATTGTATCTTGATGTTCCTCCTCGGTTTCGCTGCAAAAGCCAGTGATAATGTCTGTTGAAATTGCAGCATCGGGAACGATTTTACGCACCGCAGCAATTCTATCTAAATACCATTCGCGGTTGTACGTTCTGTTCATCATTTCCAGCACACGGCTGTTGCCACTTTGCACCGGTAGGTGAACATACTTACATATATTATAGTACTTCGCCATGGTGTGCAACACATCATCCGTCATATCCTTTGGGTGCGAAGTGCTGAAACGAACACGCAGGTCAGGCGCAAGTAAAGCGACTTTTTCAAGCAACTGCGCAAAGTTCACTACCCGATCATCGTATTTAGCGTCAATCAATTTTTTCCCTAACAAAGTAGGGTCATCACTATATCTGTATGAATCTACATTTTGCCCAAGCAGTGTTACTTCTCTGTAGCCATTATTGTAAAGGTCTTGCGCCTCATTCACAATACTATGCCAATTGCGGCTGCGCTCTCTGCCGCGAGTAAATGGCACCACACAAAACGAACACATATTATCGCAACCACGCATAATAGAAATGTATGCACTCACGCCATTTGAATTCAATCGCACAGGATTGATTTCTGCATAGGTTTCTTCACGACTCAATAAAACATTCACCGCTTTTTGTCCAGTGTCGGCTTCTTCTACCAAGCTGGGCAATGTGCGATAAGCATCAGGACCGCAAACGATGTCCACGATTTTTTCTTCTTCCAAAAACTTATCCTTTAACCTTTCAGCCATGCAGCCAAGTACACCAACCAAGGCGGCTTTCTTGCGTTTTTTTACTGAATTGAAATGTTGTAAACGATGGCGAATACGTTGCTCGGCATTATCGCGAATGGCGCAAGTATTCAATAGAATTAAATCTGCATCCAAGAACTCGGTAGTAGAATCAAATCCGGCATTTGACAAAATGGAAGCTACCACTTCGCTATCGGCAAAGTTCATTTGGCAGCCGTAACTTTCAATGTAATATTTCTTGCCATTGGCAACTACGCCAGCAGGTCTTTCTAACGAAAGTGTTTCGCCCTGCCTTGCTTCCTCAATCTTTTTGGTTTGAAGTTCAAAGGCAACATCGTTGTTATATAAAGAGTCACTCATAAATTAGGCGGGCGAAGATAAGGTCTTTTCAACTTATATAATTTGATTTTTAAAGGTAAGATGGAATACTCTTTATATTAAGGGAACTTCTAAAAACCCAACAATTTTGAAACGTAATGAAATTGGATAATTTTTTGAGGGTACAAATTGATTTTTCGTTGCTATGGCTCATCTTTTTATTTTCATTTCACTAATAAGTATTGTTTGCTTTTGCCCTGTATAGGCACTGTCTGCACATAAGGTTTCTGTGTTGTTTTTTTCATCTATTAAATCGGCTAATGCTTAGGAATCATACACACTGGCATCGGTTACTCTTTGTTTGATAATAAGTTTTCTTGCACTGTCAATCTTTATATGGGTTTTGTAACCAAAATGGTTGCTGTTGTATATTGGATGTAGGAAGCAGATTAAACCTGCGCTGTTGTTGCCAAATTAGGTTCAAGAATGACTAATAAATTATCAATCTTATATCACAGAATGCACTACAATTCCCCCCTACGCTGCCCTATTCACTAAATAAATGTGAATTCACTGCTCAACTTTGCTGACATTTCTTTTTTATTTTTGAACAAACACATATATTTGCCGTTACAAATAAAGAGCTACACATAAATCAGCTTTTAATTTACTCAAACAATACATTTATCTTTTGTGTGTCATAGTCGGGGGCTCCGTTTCAGCAATGAGCGGAGCTCTTTTTTTTTGTGTAATTGTGACCTTGACTTTGGTTGTTTTGTAGAACATAAAAGGAAAGACGGTTTTAGACTTCTTTCTTATTCATAAAGTACAAGTGCATATCCTCAACGGTATTAAACACCGGCTTTTCGGCAAGAATTTCATAAAAGTCGATTGGGAAAACATAATCGTCCCAACTTTCAATTTTGCCGATGTTGAACAAATTCTGAAAATCATTAGATATGGTAAGGCTCTCAAACTTATCGCGCTCCACTTGTGGCGGACGAATAAATTCAATCAAAAATCCACTTTGTCGCAAAGCTGAAACCACTTCATGCAAATCTGCAATTTGGTATTCATAAGCGGCATTTATTTGCTGGGCAATTGCATTGATGCGTTGCTGCTCCCATTCATTTTCGCTTTCGCGCAGAAACAAATCTTTGATGTAAATTTTTCCTCCCGGCTTTAGCACATCATAAGCTGCATGAATCACTTTCTTTTTATCGTTACTGTGCCCAAACGATTCCAGAAAATAAACTCTATCGGCAGATTCCTTATCAAAAGTTTTATTGAGTTGATGATAATCACCCAATTGCACATTTATCTGCGATTGCAAATTTCGCTCAGCAATTTTCTCTTTACTTTTTTCAACCTGCACTTCCGAAACTGTAAGGGCTTCAATCTTCAAATCATTGACTGCTGAAGCAAAATGACAAGCCGGTCCACACACTCCACAGCCCGCATCAATAGCCGTCATGCCATCTTTCAATTGCATACTTTGAATGGTATAATTCAAATAGTCTTCAACATTATTAGTGCGAAAAGCTTGAATAATTTCGCCATAAACAGCGATGAATTTATCGGTGGTTTCATTGTAGAATTTTGAAACAGATTGTGGCGTATTGTTTGAAGCCGCAAAGGCTTTTATTGTTGGTTGTTGCTTATTCAACAACAACCAAATCACCACAGCAAACTGAAAAAAAATAATTGTAGCAAGTATTGCGTATAGCATTTCGCGAAGTTAAAAATCAGCACTTACCCAATTCAATTATTTAAAAAAGGACAATAATTTTTGAAAGAAAGATTGTGGCGAAGCATACGTGCTGTTGAGTTGCGCCAATGTTACTACAGGATTGTTGTTTGCAATTGACTTCAACATTTTTAATCCTGTTGGTCCTTGTGTTATGGTTTCATTAAAGTAAAAATCAGGTGTGCATTCATACTCCTCAATCTGACCGTCTCTGCCAAAGTGATAACGCATGTTTGCTGCCGATGGAATCAATCCATACACAATTACCAGTCGCGGAGTGGTTGTTTTATTAATGTTTGAAGCATGAAGCAAGCGATGGTCATAAACCAATGCTTCGCCAGCCTTCATGTTAATGGGCACAAGATATTGCCACACCTGCTGCATCACATTTTCAAATGAAGAAGGAATATTCAAACCTCTGATATTGTCAAACATATTATGGCTGTCGGGCAAAATCAACAGCGTTCCATTCTGTTCATTCACATCCACCAAAGGAAGCCAAATATTGTAGGAATTAAATTCCTTTTCGTCCACAATACTCCAATCTTGATGCGGGTGCAGGCTACCATTCTCCCCCTTGCTCTTCACCATAAAAGTAGAGCCAAGTGGCGTAGCATTTTGAAAGGCAACTTCCATCGCCCTAGCACAAATGTTCTTAATCTCCTCATTCATTTTTTTGCGAAAGGCAAAGTCGCCTGCATGAGAAGAAGCGTACATTCCATCGGGTAATGCAGGATGATTTTGGTAAAAAAAATCTGTTAGTTGCTTTATCTCCTTCGCGTTCAAAAAAGGTACAATGGCATATCCTTTTTGTTGCAAATCTGTGTTGCCTGAACTCTCGGAAAGTATATCTACAAATGCCATGATGATTATTTTTTGAGCGCACAATTACCAATAAATAATGCATCCATTCCGCTTGCATAGAAACTTGCAATTGCTTCGCGTGGAGTGTTTACAATCGGTTCGTGACTAAGGTTAAAACTGGTATTGAGTAAAACACCGTGTCCTGTTTTTGATTTGAATGTTTGAAGCAATTCGTAGTAAAGTTGATTCTGAGATTGGTTCACTGTTTGCACACGACAAGTGCCATCGGCATGAGTGACACCGCGCAACAATTCGCGATATTGCTCCTTCACAAAAAACACTTTTGTCATATAAGGTGCATCTGCACATTTAGCTTCAAAAAATTGATGAAAATCTTCCTCCAGCACACTCGCGCCAAACGGGCGAAACCCCTCTCTAAATTTTATTTTGTGGTTCACTATTTGTTGAATATCGGCAGCAGCTGGATTTGCTAAAATACTTCTGTTGCCCAAAGCTCTTGGACCAAATTCCATTCTACCCTGAAACCAGCCTATCACCTTGTCTTCTGCAAGAAAATTAGCGGCACACTGCACAACATCATTTTCAATTTTATACTGCAATCCGCATCTCTGAATGGTTTCAGCAATTTCATCCTGCAAAAAATGATTGCCAAAAAATGTGTGCGTTTGTTTTTTAAAGGTACTTACTCCATCTTCAACACTTGCTAAATATGCCGCACCTAAAGAGATTCCAGCATCGCTTGAAGCGGGTTGAATAAAGAGCACTTGTACTTCTTCTAATGCTTCAATTTTTTGGTTCGCCAAACAATTCAATGCCACACCACCCGCCAAGCAAACTTTACGAATGCCTGTTTGGGCAACATACTTTTTAACCAATGCAATCAATGCTTTTTCCAATTGCAGTTGTGCAGCAGCAGCAAGATTTTTGTATGGCTCTTCAATTGACTTTTGAGTTCGCCTTTCCAAGCTGGTTAGCGTTGAAAGTTTATTGCTGAAAAGCATTTCATTTCTGCCAGGTGCTGGCTGACCATGAGGTATCTCTACCATGAAATCTTCTTGCAGAAAATAGCTGTTTTCATTTACACGAAGTACTTCATCTAAATTGAATTTTGAAGCATCGCCATAGGCTGCCAAGCCCATCAATTTATATTCATCAGCATCGCGTTTAAAGCCGCAAAACTGTGTAAGCATTGCATAAAACATACCCAAACTTTGCGGGCGTTCATACCTTTCTAATACTTCAAGTTTATTATTGCGTCCAATTGCAATTTGTGTGCTTACACCATCGCCCGAACCATCTACTGTTATTACTAATGCCTCGTCAAAACCCGATGGATAAAAAGTGCTTGCAGCGTGGCAATCGTGATGATGATAACGCTTGATTTGTGGACAGTATCCGAAATAATTTTTAAAATGACTTTGCAAAATAGTTTCAATATGCTGCTGCCAAGTGCTGCCATGAAAAGCAAGCACAGAAACCTCTTTAATGTCAATTCCCGCAATACTCAAAACTTCTTCCACTGCAAGAATCGGCAAATGCCCTGCTGTATGTTTTACTCTGTTTAATCGCTCCTCTTCAATGGCTGCAATCACCTGCCCATCCCGCATCAGCACAGCAGAAATATCCTGATAGCCTGGACGAACACCACCATTAATTCCAAGAATGTACTTGCTATTTGCCACAGAGAAAATATTTATCGTAAACAATCTCTGGCATAAAGCCCATTTTGGTTACCATCTTTATGGCTGGGCGTAACAATTGCATGGCTGAATATCCTGTGTTGTAATCTCTGAAAGTTTTTGGTGGCAGGGCAACCCATTCATCAAACTGCTCGCGCGAAATTGCCAATCGCTTTAAACACAAATCAATGATGCGCGGGTCTTCCATTACATAAGGTTTTTTTACCGATTCAATTGCCCAATCTCTATCCATTTGCCCATCGCGAATCAACGCACTATAAGCATTTAAGCGAAAATCAATGTTGAACTTTACTCGATGCACATAGGTAATGAGCGACCAATACAAATCATCATAGTAATGCGCACCTGGATACACCCAATCATATTCGCGTTTGATGATTTGATCTGCGTCTTTACGCACATAATTTTCGTAGTACAGTGGGGAGTGTGCTTTGATGCCTTTTATCATGCTGTAGTAAAAAAGTTCTTTCCAACCGAGGTGATAATTAGGATCATCGGCTTTCCATTCTCGCAACTTTACCGAGCCAAATTTATTTTGCACATCATTCAAATAGTCGCCCACCATGAATGCCCAACTCATTGGCTTGATGCCTTCTGTACGAAACGACTGCCCATAAATCAAATGCTTAACACCTTCTTTATGTGCAACACCAAAACAGGATGCTGCAATCCCTACATCTGTCCCCTCATTTAGTTCAGGAACAGAAGCTTTAAGAAAAGAAATTTTCAGGTCTTTGGCTTCGCGCCAATCGCTAGTAATGGTGCGCAATTCCACACCTAACTTGCGGGTAATGTTTATCATATTTTCTCCTCCAACAGGATTGTCAAATCCATCATTGAAGTGAACAGCAAGAGGACGTAGCTTATATTTTGTTACTATTAAATGTAGCACATAAGTACTGTCTCTACCCCCACTGATACCAACTACACAATCGTACTTTTTGCCCTTGCCATCGCGCTTGATTTTTTCTAAACTGCTATTTAGGATTTGTTGCCCGCTCGTATCGTTTGGATACATTTTTACCCACTTATCATGAAGATGGCAAAAACTGCAAACGCCTTTGCTATCAAATGAAATTCCTGGGCAGGAGCTGTCGCTGATACAGCGTGTGCAGCGTTGATACGTGATATTCTTTTTTACCCCGTTAACAATTACGAAGGACTTGTCAAGTTCTATTGTTTGCATGTTGCTTTCGCAAATATGCCATTCTCAATTATGTTTTAAGATTAAAATTTACCCTTGATTTATATGAACATGCATTAAAACTGTAAAAGTGTGCTTGAGTTAAGTGAAAAAACAAAGCCACTTCTTTGCAGAAGTGGCTCTTTTCGTGTTTCAACATGTCCAATATATTAATGCTCTTCCTCATTAAAGAAGAAATCATCTTTTGTAGGGTAATCGGGCCAAATGTCTTCAATGCCTTCATACATTTCGCTATCGTCTTCAAGTTCCTGAAGGTTTTCAATAACCTCCACAGGGGCACCCGAGCGAATAGCATAGTCAATCAATTCGTCTTTGTTTGATGGCCAAGGCGCATCTTCTAAATATGAAGCAAGTTCTAATGTCCAGAACATAGGTAAACCTTTTTTTAGGCGCGCAAAAGTAAACTTTCCATCCACTCTGCCAAGCCTAATTTCATTTTGTTTTAAATAAGTGAATTCCGTAAGATTAGACATTGCAACAATTATCAACACGAATCCTGCTTGATTGCGCACTGCCATTGACTTACGTTTGTTTTATGGCGCAGGTGAACCGAAATACTTCTTATTCCTATTCTGTGTTTGGTATGGTGTTGGTATTGGTGATGTTAGGTATTGCAGCACTATTAGGTTTATATGCACAACATGTTTCACACGAAATGAAGGAACAGTTGGCACTTGAAGTAATTCTTGCCGATACTACAAAATCTGAAACTACGGCAGCGTTACTCAAGGAATTACAAGGGAAAGAGTATGTGCGCAGGGCTGTTTACATATCAAAAAGTGAGGCAGCTACTATGCTTAAAAAGGAAATGGGTGAAAACTTCATGGATATTTTAGGATTTAATCCACTGTATTCAAAGTTTGATGTGTTTGTGAAGCAAGATTTTACTACACCTGCTTCACTTCAGAATATAAAAGAAGAATTGCAGAAAAAGCCTGGAGTATTGGAAGTGAGCGTGCAGTTAAATGTTGCTGCTGCTTTGGATAGAATTATACGCAAGGCAACTATTTTTACTTTTGCTGTAGCTATCATGTTGTTGATTTTTGCAGTCTTGTTGATTTTCAACACTATCCGATTAGCTGTGTTTGCAAACCGAACTTTGATAAAAAGCATGTTATTAGTAGGTGCAACTCGTTGGTTTATAATGAAGCCTTATTTAAGTCGCTCTTTGCTGAATGGCTTTTTTAGCACTTTAGTTTCGCTTACATTCATCTCAATTTTGTTAGCATATCTAAACTATCAACTTCCCGAACTTGTTTTAAGTTTCGATTTATTTAGTTTCGCGCTCGTTGCAGCAGCAATTTTTGTTTTTGCTGAAGTTGTTTCACTAGTAAGCACCTTTATTGCGTTGCGCAAGTACCTTTCTTACAGAACCGAAGAATATTATTGATATGTCTAAACAAACTGGAAAACTTAAAACTGATAAACTTACCCGCTATGAACCCGTGAAGGCTAACATTAGCTCTTTGCCATTTGTTTTTGGCAAAACGAATTACGTATTGATGATTTTGGGTATTGTAGTAATTCTTTTAGGATTCGTTTTGATGAGTGGCGGCAAAACTACCGACCCTAATATTTTCCCAGCAGATGAAATTTATAGTTTCAGAAGAATTACACTTGCGCCTATTGTTGTAATGATTGGCTTTGCTATCGAAATAGTTGCCATTCTTAAACGTCCTGCCCAAGCATAATGACCACTTTTGAAGCTGTAGTGCTTGCCATAGTAGAAGGGATTACAGAGTTTTTGCCCATTTCATCTACCGGACATTTGATATTAACCAATGCATTGCTGAATGTTGAGCCAAGCAACTTTACCAAAGTGTATATTATCAATATTCAATTTGGTGCAATTCTCTCGGTTTTGGTGCTATATTGGAAACGCTTTTTCCAATCGGTTAATTTCTATTATAAGTTACTTGTAGCTTTTTTACCTGCTGCTGTTTTCGGGCTTTTATTAAATGATTATATTGATGCTTTATTGGAAAGTGAAATGACGGTTGCCATTTCGATGGTTATTGGTGGTGTAGTTTTAGTTGCATCAGATGTACTTTTCAAAAAACAATTACAAGACGCAACCACCGATGAAGATTTAATGAGGGTTACTGTAGTGAACGAATTTGGAATTGAAATTGACAAGAAAGTGCTAAAGCCCTTTCCTATCACCTACAAGCAATCATTGATAGTTGGTATTTTTCAAACCATTTCTATGATTCCTGGAGTGTCGCGTTCTGCTGCTACAACATTTGGTGGTTTACAACAAGGCTTAAACATGAAGCGCGCAGCTGAGTTTTCCTTTTTTCTTGCTGTGCCAACAATTTCTGCTGCGGCAGGTTATAAACTCTTAAAGGGATTTCAATACATCAAAGGCACAGACATGGGCTTTTTGATAATGGGAAACGTTATTGCCTTTGTGGTTGCCATCTTTGCTATTCGCTTTTTCATCACTTTGATAACCAAATACGGTTTGAAGTTTTTTGGTTGGTACAGAATAATTGTTGGGTTAGTTATCATTATTCTGTTGCTTACAGGTCATTCACTTCAACTAGTTGATTAGATGAATTTCGTTGATGGCGAAGTTCTTTTAGTAGATAAGCCCATTGGCTGGACATCTTTTGATGTAGTAAATAAGATTCGCTATGCCATAAAAAAGAAGCATAAGCAGAAAATTAAGGTTGGTCATGCAGGCACTCTGGACCCGCTTGCTACTGGTTTGCTAATTATATGCACTGGAAAATTCACCAAGAAAGCTGAGGAGTATCAAGGTTTTGACAAAACATATACTGGTAGTTTTCTTTTAGGAAAAACAACACCTTCCTATGATTTAGAAACTGCTTTTGATAGTGAAACCTCCTTAGATAATTTATCAGAGCAAGCGATTCATCAAACAACGAAGCAGTTTCTTGGGAAACAAGCGCAAATGCCACCTATTTTTTCTGCAATAAAAGTGGGCGGAAAAGTGGCGCACCAAGAAGCTCGCTTAGGAAATACTATTGAACTAAAGCCAAGAGAAGTTACGCTTAATAGCTTCTCAATTACTAATATAAGATTACCAGAAGTGGACTTTGAAGTCAGTTGCAGCAAGGGAACTTACATCCGCAGCCTTGCGCATGATTTTGGTAAGGCATTAGGTTACGGGGCTTGTCTTGCTTCCTTGCGCAGAACCGAAGTGGGAGAGTGGAAATTGGAAGATGCACTTTCAGTGGAGAAAATCATTGAGATTATTCGCGCGAATTGATGCAAATCGCTTCTGCCGAGTAATTGTTTCTCTAAGCTTCCATTATATTCAGCTAATTTGTAGTGCATACTTTTAATATATACCTTTGATAAAAATTATGTAT